>CAIZHO010000034.1 GCA_903932805.1 uncultured Roseiflexaceae bacterium
CGAAACACTCAACCACATCAACATCAATTTGCCGTGCGGACGTATATTTGCGCTAAATGACTTTGTGGTGATGGAAAGTTCCATCCCCATCGAAGCTTTTTCACCGGAACATCTCGTTGGCACCATCGAGACGGTTGGATTTATAGCCGATACCCTCGATGATCGCCTCATGTCAACATTTGGTGGAACGATGCAAACATCGCAAGCCCCCGAGGACACCATAGATGTCTAATGCACTTCTTGCTTTTTCAGACCAACTCGTTGCCACCATCGAGCGCACCCGACTCGCAACGGTAACGGTATCGGGCATGACAACGAATCTCATGGGTGGCGGGATGGGGTCTGGATGGCTTTATGACGATTCAGGGCACATTGTCACCAATGCACACGTGGTCGAAGGCATCACACGGCTACTCCAAGTCCAGTTTTCGGGACAAAAGAGCCAAGAGGCGACAATCGTTGGCGTCGATCGCGCATGTGACCTTGCGGTGTTGCGATGCACCAACATCGACCAAAGCCGCTGCCCATTGACCGTACGGACAATCCCCGCTCGGCTCGGAGAGATCTGTATTACCCTCGGTTCGCCATTGCGCTACCGCGAATCGGTGTCCATGGGGATTATCAGTGGGCTCGCTCGACAATTACCGAATGGCGATGGGTTCATCGAAGAAATCCTGCAGACAGATGCTGCAATAAACCCGGGTAACTCGGGCGGTCCGCTGGTGGATGCGCTCGGTGCGGTCCTCGGTGTAAACGTCGCGCGTCGTTCCGATGCAGACAATATAGGATTCGCCATTGCAGCCGAACTCGTCAATGATATTGTGCCCGAGCTCATCGCACACGGCTCAATTCTGCGCGGGACAATGGGTATTTCCATTGCCGAATCGTGGGCTCCGGATGGCACAGAACGACAGGTCATCACGGTTCAAAAAATCAATACCGCACAATCGCTTTTTCAAATCAACGACACGATTCTTGCATTAGATGACCAACCAGTCACACGCCGCTATGATGTCCGTAAGTATTTATCGCGTGCGCGGATTGGGACGACGATTACCGCCTCCATTTTGCGCGGGTTTACACCACTATCCATCCCGGTGGTTGTGAGTGCCCGTGTATAAATACCAGAGCAAAAACCACAACGTTCGAATGACGGTGCTCTGACAACGTACAAATGTCCTTTTTGGCCGATGACATTACTACATCGAATTACTGCGGTTCAGTTACAGATAATCTCAAATGAGAAATGTGATTTTAAGACGGTTTTTCGGAATCTCGATAAATGAACCCGGCTGTGTTCTTTTCTGAGAATTCGGATTGTATGCATGTGTGCGCAATCACAATCGTACATAGTATCGAAGAACAAGACGCGTCGCCCCGCCAACAAAACACGAACCTTGCGTACAGAGAACCGACCACGCACGAAGTCGTCACGTTGCTGTCTTGTTGGCCGCCAACGGGTCCTCATCAATTATAGTTAACGCATCATTGTGCAGGCTGTCCCGTATGTGACACGAACCGCATATTGATGCATGGCTGAAGGGTTGCAATGCGTCAAGGTTAGTTTATTGCTTAGGGATGTGGGCGCACACGCAACGATATACCGTATTTTGGCCGTTGCGTAATTGAAGGCTGTGCGACGACTCGTTGAAGCCGTTTTGCTTGCCACGTGCCTGCTTGTATTGCACGTGCCAGGATCAACGTCAGTTCCATCATTGCGAACTGTTGCCCGATGCACAGCCGTGGTCCCCCTCCAAAAGGAAAGTACGCGTATTTGGGGAGTTGTGCCATAAAGTCCTGGGTCCAGCGGGAGGGTATAAACGTATCAGGGTCTGCAAAAAAGCGCGGATCGCGGTGCATTGCAGCAGGGCTGAGACTGATGTTGTGTTCGGCCGGTATGGTGTATGTGTTTGCGCCTACGGTTACCGTCAATGCTTCGAGTGATTCACGTTGGATAACCCACGCAGGCGGGTACAAGCGCATCGATTCACGGATGACTTGCTCGAGGACTGGGAGGGCCCCCATGTCTTCAATTGTTGGTGCGCGTTGGCCGATGACCGATGCCACCTCCGTCGCGAGCGTCTGTTGTATCTCTGGATGCGTCGCCAGCAGCCACAGCGTCCAACTCAATGTCAATGCCGTTGTTTCGTGTCCCGCAAGGAACATGGTCTTGCACTCATCTCTGAGCTGTGTATCCGACATGGGAGTTTCGTCGATGTCACGTGCAACCAAAAACATCCCGAGCAAATCGGTGTCGTCCTGAGGGTTCCGTTTGCGTTCCATGATCATCGCATCGATAACCGTGTCGAACGTCTGCACTGCGTTTTGGTATGCTGCTTCTTCGGCTGGATCGAGCGAACGTTGCAAAATCATCCCCAGCACTTGCAATAGCGAATCGCCTGCAAAATGCGCCATGATGGTCTCAAGCGCTCGTCCGATTCGTTCCTTGGCATCGGTGTGTACCGTCCCAAACAGCGTTTCGGCCACGATGTCGAGCGTCAAACGCATCATCACTGGGTGGATATCAACCCACGAGCCAGGGGAGATGGCGGCAAATGTTGTGTCCGCATGACGTGACATCACGGCTGCGTATTCAGCAATGCGGGTGCGATGAAACGCAGGTTGAGCCATCCGTCGCTGGCGTAACCAAAATTCTCCATCGCTCGCCAACAAGCCATTTCCAAATACCGGCTTTGCGTGTTGTTTGAGAAATCCATCTTTTTGGACTTTTTTTTGCTGTGTTACCAAAATCTCTTCGACAAGGTCTGGATGCGAAATGTACGTGAATTCGCCACCATAGACTTCGACGGTCACGAGGTCCGGATACGTTCGTTGGAGCGCAGTGAAGAATCCAAGTGGGCGAATGCCGACGTCAATAAGATGGCCGAACCGTGGCAAACCATGTGTGCGTGGAGATGTTTTCATGTCTTTTCCGGTAACGTGACCCGGCGCATGGAGAATGCGCCGGGTCATTTTTGTGTTTAGGCCATTGGGATATTGAGGTGCTCGCAGATGAGGCTGTGGAAATGATGCACACCGTTCTCGCGGAGGACCGAAAATCGCCCAGTGGTGTATGACCGCGAACGGAGTCGGCGTTGCACCGTTTCGCATAGTTCGATGTCTTCTTGTTGTACCAAATCACTGAATGCAAAATTTTTGGCAAAATCCTCAGCAACTCCTGGTCTCTTTGCATCGCGCAGATACCATTCAAACACCGTGACGGTTTTTTCTGGTCCGAGCGGCAAAATGATGTTGATTTGGATGTTATCCGGGTAAATATTCAACATCAGATTCGGGAATACCCAGTAGTAGAGTGCCTGTGCGTCTTCGTCTTTCTCGAGATTCCGACGGTACAAATTGTCTTCTTTGGCACGGATGGGAGCATACTGCTTGGAGTAATAGCGTTCGGTGATGACTTGGTATTCGTTGTAATCGATGAGTTTGAATAACCCGGGGTGTGCAATCGGGATGTGGTAGCCCTCGAGGTAGTTGTCGACGTATACCTTCCAATTGCAGTTGATTTCATAATCGACGCGCTTGTAGAAGCCCATTTCGGCAATGTTCATCCGAACGGTTTCGGGAATAATTGCCCCGAGGACGTCCTGTAAGGATGGTGTTACTTCATCAAGACAGACAAAAATGAACGGTCCCCACGTATCTACACGTACGGGAGTCAATCCAAACTTCTCGCGGTCGAAGTTTTCAACGCCGTCAAACTCTGGGGTATTCATGAGTTTTCCGTCGAGGCCATAGGTCCAGCCATGGTAACTGCACTGGAGCGTTTTGCGATGACCCGGACCGTTGGCTACGGCACCGGCACGATGTTTACAGACATTGTAAAACGCAAAAATCGTACCTGCGGTGTCACGCGTTATGACCAACGGTTCGTCGACGACTGAACAGGTGAAGAAATCAC
The DNA here is from genome assembly GCA_903932805.1 of uncultured Roseiflexaceae bacterium. GTDB lineage: Bacteria > Chloroflexota > Chloroflexia > Chloroflexales > Roseiflexaceae > UBA965. Next base: position 3,917 of record CAIZHO010000034.1, read on the forward strand.
CGGGACGTTGGAGCTGTTCGAGTCTCCCAACAAGCTGCCATGTTTTGCAGAAAATCTGTTCTTTCTCAGCTTCGAGTACTGCCGGGTCTGTGTACCAGTCCGCTGGTATGGTCGTCGCTGTCGCGATGTCCCTTGAAAAGACAAATGGCGTTGCCATAGTTCTTATCCTTGTACGCTCAGGAGTTCGACATCGAAAATCAACGTCGCATTGGGTGGGATCACCCCAGCGGCACCGCGTGCGCCGTACCCCAACTCTGCTGGGATGGTGAGCGTACGTCGTCCACCGACCTTCATGGTCATGACGCCCTCGTCCCAACCTTTAATGACTTGACCAACCCCAATGATAAATGTGAACGGATCTTTCCGATCAACTGAAGAGTCGAACTTTTTGCCGTTTTCGAGTGTGCCAGTGTAATGGACCGTGACTTGCTTGCCTTTTGTCGGAGCAATTCCCGTCCCGATGACGTGATCGACATACTGCAAGCCGGATTCGGTGGTATTCTTGAGTTCTGACATGGTGATTCTCTTTCTTGCTCTCTCCCACCCTGCATGCGGGGCATGGCAGATGATGGACGGAACCGAGTATAATCTGCGGATCAAACGCTGACAATGAGGACTACATCGTGAAGACACAAAAGCACCGTTTAGGTTTGATAATCCGGTTTGCAGCGGTGCTGCTGCTTATGCTACCG
>CAIZHO010000035.1 GCA_903932805.1 uncultured Roseiflexaceae bacterium
CCTTGACTGGTCATCTGCCCGCCAATCCACCCCGTTGGTTCGAAAATAACCACACGGTACCCTTGCTCAAGCAGGGTCAGTGCTGCAGCGACTCCACCCATACCCGCACCATAGATACACACATCAGTCTCGAGCGGAGAGGTCACCATGACGATTCCTTTTCTCTGTACGTTTGACATGCTCAGTCCTGGCGGCGGCAAAGAGAGTCCACGCGATTGGGATCATTCAGGGATAGGGCTCGACCGATACGCTTCTATGGTATTACGCTATGGATGCATCCCGACGATATTTGTGACCGGCGAGGCTGCCCGGGCCCATGCACCGCTGATCGAAGAGCTGCTAGCTCGCGGTGCCGAAATTGGCCTTCTTGTAGCACCACACCAGAGTTCCAACAGCAAAAAAACTGGACACATGGGTGTACTGTCACAACAGCAGCAGGCCGATGCGGTTGCAGTCGCGTTGCAACGGTTTCAAAACGCCCTCGGTTTTCGGCCCACTGTCGTCCGGACTGGGCTGTACTCTGGTAATCCTGCAACATATGAAGTACTTGCACAGGCGAAGTTCACACATGCCGCATTGCGCATGCCAGGCGCTGCACTCCCCGTTATTGGGACCGTGTGGCAGCCGGACCCTTTGATACGTGTACAGGACGGTCTCGTTGATGTCCCGGTCACCACCGAGCCAGAGGAGAAGCTGTTTAACCGCTTTCCATTGTATTTTGCCGCCGAGATCAGCACCGCCGAAACACATAAACGCCTCATGCAGCGTGGCAAAATGAATGGGATCGTCTGTCTCACCGGTGCGACGAATGCAGATTATTGGGATGCGACAGGCACGAGTCTCACCGCACTCGAAAACATCCTCATCGCGGTGACAAATGACTCCGAACTGATGCCGCTACGTGTTTCTGCGGTCAAGGGACCCTAGCCGCCACACCCACGCAATGACGGCCAGCATGCCACACGAAAGCACCGCCGCGAACAGATGCCCGGCGACACCATTCATCACCAGGAACATGACACACGAACCGCCAATTGCAAGCAATGGCAAGCGACTTGCGCCGTGTGCTCTGGCATTTCGCAGCGGCGTATCTACCAACAGCGAAAACACAAATCCGACCACAAACCATGCGACGAAATTTTGAACTGGTACGCCGTAATAAAAACCATCGGCGTACCACACCCAGTACTCATGAATAATCACCGCAACCGGCTCTATCTGAAAATCAAAAATTGTAATCGCCGTACCCGTAAGAATTGCGCGTTGCAATCGCGAGAGACGGAGCGGCAATGCATCGACCATCATCCAAGAACTATAGGTTGCCATGATCCATGCAAATAAGATTGCCACCGGGACAACACCGGCAATTCGATACCCCAGCACATCGGTGTAGTCATATGGTCCAAACAGTACATCCGTCGTCGCACCGAGATACTCGATTAGACACGAGCCGATCAACACGACGAGGCTCGGCAATACGGCTGCACGACCGATGGAATGCCACAACCAGGCCAGCAAAGAAAGGCCTTGGACGGTCAGGAGGAGGCCGCCAAACCACCGTGTCTCAGGCGTGACGAAGCCAAAAGCGACACTGATGAGTGAACCCGGAAAAACCACCACATAGAGCAAAAAAATCAATCGTGCCAGACGTTCAGGATGATTCCATACCCGGGCGTTCCACTGATTATGTAGACTGACCATGCCCGCCTCCTCCTGGTGTCTGTATGGTCAAAACATCACCAGCCTGAATATCAAATGATCCTTTACCCGCGAGGTGCACCACGGTACCAGCGTGATCGAGCGTGTTTTCGCCGGCCGCACCTGGGTCACCGCCTACACTACCGGCTGGGTGGAGTCTGCGTCGTTCGGTTAACACCGTTACCGTCGCAGGACGCAGAAAAAAGATTCGCTTGGTCAAACCCGCTCCACCGCACTGTGCTCCACGACCGCCGGAAGCGCGACGGATGGAAAGCTCTTGGACCCGCACCGGATACCGCCGTTCAAAGGCTTCGACTGGGGAGTTGCGTGTGTTGGTCATGTGGGTCTGCACCGCATGCAACCCCGCAGCGTCAGGACGCGCACCCATCCCCCCGCCGAGTGTCTCATAGTAGGCGAATGGGGATCCATCCGTGCGTGCTCCACCCATCGTCCAATTGTTCATCGTCCCCGCGGATTGCGCAGGTATCCGGTCGGGGATGATGGTGCTGAACGCGCGTAACACCACATCGACGACCCGTTGCGATGTCTCGACGTTGCCGCCTGCTACTGCAGCAGGTGGCAGTGGATTCACAATGGTCCCAACCGGGATAACAAACGAAATCGGCTCGGAAATGCCAGAAGTCATCGGAATATCATCAGTGGCGATCAGTCGAAGTGCATACAACACCGCCGACTCGGTGACCGCTCGTGGTGCATTAAGTGGTCCGGCACACTGCGGTGCAGTGCCGGTAAAGTCAACCATTATATTCTCTGCAGTGATGGTGAGTGCGACCTGGAGTGCGAGATGGTCCGGGGTGATCCCGTCATCGTCGAGGTACTCAACAGCGACATAGCGACCAGGGGGAATCTGCGACAAAAGGAGCTCCATGCGTCTGCGACTGTATGCAATAAGAGCATTTGTCTGCACTTGAAAAAGCGCAATCCCGATTCTCCCGAGGAGCGACTGTAGACGTTCGTCAGCAATGATGTGACAGGCGCATTGCGCTGCAAGGTCACCTCGACGTTCGTCTTGGGTGCGTGAGTTTCGCACAATGAGCGCAAAGACCGCTTCGTTTCGTTGGCCGCGCTCTACTAACCGAATCGGCGGGATGATGATTCCTTCTTGGAAGACCGACCGACTCAACGGCATGGACCCGGGAGTCATCCCACCCACATCTGCATGGTGCGCACGGGTTGCAGAGTACGCTACAAGGACGCCTTCCCAAAAGATGGGCGCCACGGTTGTGAAATCGGGCAAATGCGTGCCGCCTGCAAATGGGTCGTTCAGTATGACGACATCGCCTTCGTTGAGCGGCGCACAATGAGCAATTGCCGCTTCAACTGAACGTGGCATCGCACCGAGGTGGACCGGGATGTGGGCAGCTTGCGCAATCATCCGACCGGTTGCATCAAACAGCGCACACGAATAGTCTCGCCGCTCCTGAATATTCGAAGAGAGTGCACTCCGTTCGAGGGCAGCGCCCATTTCTTCTGCAATAGCGGTGCACCGATGGCGAAAAACTTCTAGTTCACTTGCGTGCATGTCATCCCTATGCAGAAGCAGAATACTCTGCTATGATTATAGATGATTCGTGAGTGGCTATGTGTATGAGCCCAACAGTGATGTTGGTTCCCGCACGTGACGGTAATGGTATCCGTTGTCGGCGGACGGGAGCGGCCTGCATAGTCAACTCTAGTGAAAGGCTCGTGTATGAGTACCACGACCACGCCACCTCTGCAAATTGTGCAAGGGGCGCTCGCAGCACAGGCACATGCCCGTATGGTTGCTGCTGTTCCTGCAACGTTCCGTTGCGACTATGAATACCCCACCCCTTTTGAAATTCTCCACTTTGATACAGACCTGCGTGACGCAGGAGTTCCCATTCGACGGTGGATTCTTGGCGATGCCACAGATCCGCTGGCGACTGCATTTTGTTTCCGCGCAACGTGGAACACACCCCGCCATACGTTTTGGGGTCATGTGCGCGTCCGCCCGGATGTCATGGGTCATGGGTACGGGCAAACGCTCGTACGTGCCATTGAGCATTGGGCTGCCACAGCAGGTGCACAGGCCGTACGCTTGATGTCACACCCCGAACCACGCCATCAGGTCTTTTTGGAACAAGCCGGCTACCGTCACATCGGTACAGAACAAATATATCGGGTTGCGTTGGATAGCATCACTGTTCCGCAACGCCCCGCGCCTTCCGATATCCAAATCATGACACTCGCTGAATACATGCAGCGCGAACCAGATGCTATCGAGCATGCCTGTATGCTCCATGCGGCAATTTCACTCGATGTTCCCATGCCTGATGAGCCGGTCGTTACTCTCAGCAAGTTCCGACGCCTGCTCGGTGAGGAAGTTGATCCACGATGCTTTCTCATCGCATTGAGTGGCGATATGCTTGTCGGTGAATCCATTTTGATGGATTCTGACACCGAAGCAGGCGTTATGTGGCAACACGCTACCGGCGTTTTACCGGCTTTTCGTGGATTGGGAATTGCTACTGCACTCAAATGTGCTGCTATTCAGTTGGCACAGTCCCGCGATACGCGCATTCTCAAAACCTGGATGGAAACG
>CAIZHO010000036.1 GCA_903932805.1 uncultured Roseiflexaceae bacterium
GCCTTCGATGACATTCAGCAGAAAATTCCGCCGCGCATGTCGTGCCACAAACGCAGCAGTTGCATCAGTCATGACTTACCCCATTCTTATCTATGGCTTACCAATGGTTTGACACGCACTAGTGCCTCAGGTATGCTACAACTTGTGACATTCATCGCAAAGTATCGGTGGCTATGCAGACCTTCACCCCAGCGCAACGACAACACGTCCAAGACATCGAAGCGGTCATCCGAGCGCGGTTGGCTCCGCATACCAGTCAGATTGTTGAAGAAGCGCTGAACAGCACCGCAGTTGCTTTGCCGCGCGGGGTTGTGGCTGGTATTGTCCTGGCATTCGCACAGCTTACCCCAACGACATCTGCCTCTGCACCACATGCCGCAGCAGCACTCGAACTCATCCGGGCAGGTGCATCCATGCATCGGCGCTTGTTTGCTTCGCGGCCGTCAAATGACTCCCCGGCAAGCATGCTCCATGGTCCGACCCTTATGCTGGGCGATTATTTCTATGCCCTTGCCGCCTCCGAAATGGCCGAGGCCCCACAAGCTCCTATCATCGCAGATTTTTCAACGTGTGTGATGCAACTCTCCGAGGCGTTCCTCGCGAGCATCCCCCACGACGGCGATGTGAGTGTCGCCCGGAGCCTCCAGCATATCGATGATGTCGAAGGAGCATTGGTGGTGCGGGCCATTCGCGCCGGTTTGGTGTGTGCCGGCCTGCCTGCCACGGTGATCGATGCTGGTCGCCTCGCACACGCGATAGCGCGTATCCACGCGCTGACCATACAACTCCAAGAGGCGTACACAACCCCCCTGCATTCGTTCCACCGTGGACATCTCATCGCCCCTCTTGCATATGCACTCAGCCAACAGCCGATTGCCACGCAACGCGCCATCGATGCCAATGACGAGCCTGCACTCGTCACCCTCCTCCATGCGCATGGCATCTTCGAAGCGTGCACCGCATTACGTACCACTGCCCACACCGAGGCAACTGCAATGCTTACCGCGATACAGGCCAACGATAGTCGTACCTGGCTGGAGGGCCTGTGCAATCCCGACTTTTCCCAGGCTGACACACCTACCTCACCCCACTAACGCCCACACCTGACGAGCGTATTCGACCACCAAGGCGATGAGCGCACACACTGTCAACCGCTGTGGAATACTCTTGCGTGGCCACAGCACTACCAACACGCTCAACCCAACCAGCACCAACCCCACCGCAATACCGCGGGCATCACTACCGATGGCACACCCAGATATGCGCGTCAGCACAAGCGTCCCACAGCCAAACAGCATGGCGGCGCAGATGGTCACCCAGAGGGCGAGCAGTATGCTCCGTCGTTGCATCGGCACCGCACCAGTTCCCAATGCAACCCACGCACATGCAGCCAGCACCACCGCATCGATTTCACCCAGGCGCGCCAAACCAGACACCGGCACACAGGCGACCAAGAGCCACGCCGCGATCGTCGCACTGCGGTCTTGGCGGGGCCAGCCCATCAATGGTGACCGGATTTGAGCGACCAGCAGATACAGCACCGCTGGGATCACCCCAACACGTACCCATGCCTGCACGAGACTCAACACGCTCAGCACATACTACCCCTCATCCTGCCACTGCATCCACACGGACCAGATCAACACGCCGGTAATGCCCAGAGCCAGCCATGGGAGATGCGCCACCATCCGCTGCGTCGTATCAGCGAACCCCAATGCAGCCCCGCTATACAACGTCCCATAAACGGAGAGACTCGTCTGCAAACGCGCCACACTACTCGTAACCGGCACCATGCACCACACCGCCAAAACCAGTAGTATGCGTTGTTGAGGCACCCAACGGGCGCGTTGGAGCGTCGTGAGCAACGGTACCACTCCAAGCCCTGCCAATACACTATAGCCCCCACTCGCGAATGCACCGATAACGCCCCACCACGACAGGACTTCGAGGAGCGCTCGTGGTGCCACCGCGCAAACAAGCACCCATGGCAGCACCGCGATTGCGGCGCTACTGTTGAGCCCTCACACCAGCACCGCCACCGCCCACCACAGCCCCGGATGCCCGCCGCGTGACCAGGACCAGACAATCCACGCACCTGCTCCCACACACAGGCTGACATCCCATCCAATTGGCCACGTGATCGTCGCAGCAAGCTGCAGTAACGGCAGCACCGCATGCAATGATAAGCGGGTGTGTGGATAGAGCGCAGGGATGAGTGCAATGGCAATCACAATCCCCCAGCGCAACGGTGTGTCAAGGGGCAGCCATTGCGCTGCCAATCCAAGCAGCATCACCGCACGTTCCCATAACCGTACCGGTGCAATCAGCACCGCAGCAGCCCCCAGCGGGTTGGGCAATGCAGCCAGCACCCACGCGAGTTGCGCCCGGCGTGTCGGTGCACCCCCCAAGACACGCAACGACACCAGCACGA
>CAIZHO010000037.1 GCA_903932805.1 uncultured Roseiflexaceae bacterium
CGAGCGCGCGCATGGTGATGTCGCCGAGGTTCCCGATTGGTGTGGCTACGAGGTATAACATGGCGTCATCTTACCACAGGTGATTGTGTCTTCTGTGTGAACCAGACCCGTACCCAGAGCGCGATAATAACGGCACCCGTCAACCAATGGACATCTTTCACGCCAAACTCCGTGACCCCAATCCACCAACCTGCGACGAGTATCACACCCACGACAATGGCACTCCCGATTTCGCTCCGACCTCGCAGGTGCTGTGTGCCATAGTGGGGAACGAACATATAGAAGAGATTTGGTAGCGCAACGCCGAGCAGCGCGATTGCCGTGCTGTCGAGTGGGGCCCACGTGGGGGTCTGTGTGCATACTGTCCCCACCCAGACAACTGCGCAGACAATCACCCGCCACAAGACGTGATTGCCGATCTGCGTCAACGTTGTATGGACCCGTTGCCCTGCACGAGCCATTGCACTGAGCGCGGCAAGGTCATCGACCACGAGCACAACGTCTGCACTATCGCGGACCACGGCGTGTGCAGCAGAAAACGCAATCGCGACATCGGCGCGACGGAGCGCTGCGACATCATTGTAGCCATCCCCGACAAACGCAACACACCCCGCTTGTGCCTGCAACGTACGGACGACAACCTCTTTGTGCTGCGGCAACATGCGTCCCATGATGTTCGCCGTACGGACGATCTCGGACATACATTGACCGTCGAGTGCGTTGCCATGGACGACACCTTCGATGGGAATTCCAACCTGAGCGGCGACATGCGCAACAAACGCAGGATTATCACCGGAAAGCACGCACACACGGATGCCGTCATCCACGCATCGAGCCACGAACGCTGTTGCACCGGGACGAATTTGATCGTGCAACACGACACCACAAATAGACTCGGCAGTACGTGTATCGAGATTCCAATCGCTGTCGCCTTCTATGAGCAACAGCACTCGTGCGTTGTGTTGTAGTGCCTGCGTCGTCTTTTCTTGCCATTGAGGCAAAAGCGTAGGCATGAGGATATCGGGAGCACCAAGCACCAGGGTACGCGTCGCATCCATGATGCTGCTCCATTTGCGTGTGCTTTCAAATGCGTGACTCGCGGTGAACGGCAGTGCAGCACGGGGGAATGCACGGGAGATGGCGGCGCTGCTCTGATTGCCGGCGCCATCAGCAGCAACGAATCCTCCCAAAGTGTCGACACACGCGTCATAGGTCCCACGCAATGGCACGACGGTCTCGACACTGAGCTGGTTGGTCGTTAGCGTCCCTGTTTTGTCGAAGCAGATGGTGTCGACCGCTGCAAATGTCTCGATTGCGGCTGGCCGGTTCACGATAAAGCCGTTGCGTGTCAATGCTGCCGCTGCAGTTGCGTGGGTGACCGTTGCAAAAAGGACGAGCGCGTTGGGAATCAATCCGACGACGACGGTGATCGCAGGCAGCACCGCAGACCAGGGTTGGTCATTCACCACTGCAACACCGACGGTAAGAAGTGCAAGCACCGTTGCACCGATTGCCGCACCACGGACAACATGCTGCAAGCGGAGTGACGCGCTCCCTAGTGGCCGGCTGGGGAGTCGAGCGACCAGGGGGATACGCGGCGGATTCTGCACACACACCACCCACGCGGCTCCTGCGTGGATCGTACAGCCATGTCCGACGTGTTGCCCCGCATGTACCAGTTGCGGCTCTGATTCACCGGTGCGGGCAGACATGTCTACCCACAAGCCTGCTGCCGCGAGCACTTCGACATCCGCAGGCACCCGTTCGCCGGGTCGCAACAGGACAATATCGCCGACCACGACGTCGCGCGGAGCAACCTCGGCCGTAGCGGTGTCGCGCCAGACGGACACCGACGCTTGGAATGCCTGTTGCATCCGGTATAGCGTGTACTGTGCGCGTCCGAGTTGGAGCGCGGTAACACACACATTGACCGTGACCACGAGCACCGTCGCCGTCGCTTCGGGGATGAGTCCAATACCCCATAACAGGACACCGAGGATGATGTTGATCAAGGTCAGCGGGGCGAAGAGCTCTCGGCCGACGGTAGCGAGCACCCAGCCGATGCGCATAAACGCGTCCCCACCGGGCATCGTTGGTCGATGCACCGGGGGGACAACAGGTGGATGCGGTCGCATTGTCGGAGGGTGTGGAGGGAGCATCGGCACCTCATTGGTACTGCTGAGGCAGAAGTGCCGCATGCACATGCACGGATTACTTCAGCATGATTGTATCCCACTCGGCCAGCCATGCATCACGATTTGCGGCAATCATGGCCGGCACCAGTTGCGCCCGTACCGTTGGTACCGCCGAATACTGCACAAACTCCGCGGGCAGAACTGCCGTCTGGGTGACTGGGTAGACAAACATATTCAACGGAATATCATTCTGGAAGGTATCGCTCAGCATGAAATCGATGAATGCCTTGGCCAATGTCTCTTGTTGCGTGCCTTTGAGAATCCCAGAGTACTCGATTTGCTCGAACGCGGCAAAGGTTACATTCGCGGTCGGTGCTTCGGTTACTTTGGGGTCGCTGTAGATGACTTCGGCAGCGGGACTCGACGAGTATGAGACGACCAGCGGGCGTGGCCCTTTGCCGCTCGACCCACTGAAGTGTGTGTAGTATGCAGTGTTCCAATCTGGGGCGATGAGGACATCGTTTTCGCGCAGAAGCTTCCAATAACCCTGCCACTTGGTAGGGCCGAATTCTGCCACGGTGGCAAGTAAAAACGCTAACCCTGGGGAAGACAATGCAGGATTTTGGACGATCAGCAACCCCTTGTACTCGGGCATAAGCAAATCTTGCAGGCTACGTGGTGGTTGCTGGCCGAGTTTTTGGAGTGCGGCAACATCGTAGTTGATTACGACATAGCCCCGATCGATCGGAATCAACGGTGCACTGTCTGCCGGATTGATACCCTCTACAAAGGCAACGCCGGCCGGTGTGTATGGCACAAAGATATCTGCCTCTTGGGCGCGACTCAGAAAGGTGTTGTCGACACCATACAGCACATCCGCGAGTGGTGCATCCTTCGAGAGAATGGCTTTGGTAAGCATACTGCCCGAATCACCGCTGTTGAGGATGGTGACTTTGGCATTGTGTCGTGCTTCGAAGACAGCAATCGTCTCGGGGGAAATAGCAAAGCTATCGTGCGTCATAACGGTCAGTGGTTGCGTGTCGGTAGGAGCATCTACCTTCAGCGGGGTCTCGCTGGGCGCGACATCTGCCGGCGAAGGAGTGGTCGAAGGAGGTGCTGCAGGGTTCTGCGCACAGGCGACAAGTGCGAAAGACGCACACAACAGAATCAGCCAACGTCGCATCAGACACATCCTTCCATATAAAAAAGCACCCATACAGTCGTCTGCTGGGTGCGCGTTGTGCTACGCGTGCTTTCCTCCGCCGGTACGATCCGGATCAGGTTCAAAGGGTCAGCGACATTTGGGTCGCATCTCAGCCAAGCTCACTTGGCGCCCCCAGCGATATCAACTTGTAATACGCGCATCATACGGTCGAATGATGCGGTTGTCAAAACCGATTGCCCGGACGGTATCGCACAGCACCTGATGCTACAATATGCCATCTCGTTGGATATGAAAGAGGTGGCTGAATGGCACAGAAACAGGGAGTAGCGTTGATCCAACAGATGGACGGATTCGCCGTCCCCGCCGGGAGCATTGCCGTCTGGTGCCTCGGCCAAATGGGGATTGCTGTCAAAGGTCCCGATCAACGGGTGGTGTACATTGACCCGTTCTTGGTTGGACCGCTAGCGATTGACCAAACCGATCCGACATTTTTGTGGGGGCGGGCCTTCCCACCGCCACTCGCACCACACGAAGTCACCAATGCGAGTCTGGTGCTGTGCTCACACGAACACGGCGACCACACCAGTGCCGAAACGCTGGCGGGTATTGCGACTGCATCACCGCAGGCACGGATTGCTGCGACGGGATGGGCACAGGGGATCTTGGACGCGGCTGGGATCGCAGCCGAGCGGCGCGTGCGCATGACGACCGGAGTGGTGCATGACTACGGCGTATTGCAGATCTCGTATATCCCCGCTGCGCACTATACGCGTGAACACGATCCGATCCGGGGCGAACGGTGGGTCAGCATGTTGCTCGATTGGGGGAGCGTCGCATTGTTCCATGGCGGCGATACGATTGTGTATGACGGCTACATCGAGGCAATCCAGGCACTGCCACGAGCGGATGTCGGGATGTTGGCCTGCAACGGGAGTGATGCGATGCGCAATGCCCGTGACATTGCCGGCAACATGATCCCCGCCGAGGCTGCGTACGTGGCCCTGTCTGCGGGCTGGAGCACCC
>CAIZHO010000038.1 GCA_903932805.1 uncultured Roseiflexaceae bacterium
ACGCAAGCCCGCGCCGCATTCGTAACCGTACAAGCACAGCGAGTGCGCAGACGAGTGCTGGTACGAGCCAACGGTTGTTGAGCGCCCACACCAAGCCCCATACCACCCCGTTATGACTCGGGTTGCCGGCGACATGCATCGCCGAGGATCCAGTTCCTGCCTGCACATGCGCACCCACAAACAGCCACCACGGCAACGTCAACACTAGCGCCATCAAAATGGGTCGGAGCACCCAACGGCTGGGAACACCATACACAAGCATCAACGCAGCGCCCCACAAAAGCGCGATGACAAATACCACCATGTGGGTCAATGCCAGGAGTGTCATGACGAGTCCCAGCCAAATCCAATGAACACGCTGAGCGACGGGACGAAAGGCATTATCGATGAGCCATAGTGCCGCAGGTAGAAACACCATCCCCGTCAGCAACGTATAGCGCCCCCAGCTCAGGTAATACGCCGGCATAATCGACACAACGCCAGTGACCGCAATGGTGACAGCGGTCGCCCACCAGGACCGGGTCCACTGCCAGACAAGGGCAGCCACGCTGAGCACCGCACAGACGTTCCAGACTTGGCCGCTGATTCGTAGGTACTCTGCGATATCGCGGAGCGGGATCGCACTGAGCGACATCAACACTGCCATGATGCTGTGGTACCCACTATGGTAAGTGAGTGCAGTGACCGGCAGATAGGGTTCGAGGTTCCAGGGTGCATGCCCTGATTCGACTGCCACCCGGATGAGCAAAGCGTGATGCACCGAATCGACCCACGGCGGCATTGCGAGATCTGTAATTTGTGCAACTCTCGTCCACACCACAGTCAACACCACCAGCACAACGGTCACCACGCCTAGCCGTGAGGGCAGGGTGATCGTATACAAGTCGGCTTGTCGCCACCAACGGATGACCGCGCCCGCGGTACAAATCACCAACATTCCCTGCCAGACCAACGGCGGGACCCGTACATCCAACCAAGCAGCCCACGCATAAACCACCGCAACCGTCGCGCATCCAAAGAGCGCGCGCACAAATACCGGTACCCGACTGACGGTCCACTGTTGGAGCCACCAGCCAGGGACAACTCCGACGCACCCAAACAGCACGAACCAACGGGCGACACCGCCGCCCACCCACAGCACGGCAGCCATACACATCACCAGCAACAGCAGGTTTTTTTGGGTCGGCACAGAGATGGTCATGTGGCTCTCAATTCGACGCATCATCGTCAGTTTGCCGTTGGGTTGCCTCGATATCAGCACGCACAAGAGCAGTTGTTGCATTCACACAGCGGATGATTGGGGTCGTGCCATAGAGGTCAACGCAGGTGCTACTGCCGTTGTCGATGCGCCAGCTCCAATGCTGGAGCAATGGCGTGCCCACCAAGGCGCACAAGATAATCTGTATCGGCGTTGCCTGCGTCACAATCACGACGCGTTGCCCGCGATGGCGGGTAACCAGCTGCTGCCATGCGACCACGATCCGCTCGGCAACGGTCGCCAGTGCTTCACCCCCAGGGGCTACGGCATCCAATGGATCGCGCAGACGATCTGCCATACTCTGTGGCCAATCACGGTGCGCGGCAGCACGGGTGAGCCCGGTCAGAACGCCCAATCCTTGATCTGCCCATCCAGCCTCGATAACGGGTGTGCTGCGGCAAACAGGTGCGAGCAATGCTGCGCTCTGCACGGTTGCACGCTGCGGCGCACAATAGACTGCATCGATTCGCTGGCGACGGAGCTGTACTGCAACCTGTGCGCTTTGTGCGCTCCCCAGCGCGGTCAACGGGCTGTCAGCCTGACCGTGGAAGCGACGCTCTGCATTTGCACGGCTCTGCCCGGCCCGGACCAACCAAATCGACGTACGCATGCCACCTCACGCAACCAATAACCGCACCCATGCGGGATACGGTCATTGTACGGGAGGACACTGTGGTTGTCGTCAGCGACACACGCCTGCAGTCGTCACCACGGTGATGTCTTGGTAGCGAATCAACGGGTTGATACTACTCACCAGGTCACGGACCACATACGCGGCATGTTGTGCCGCACGCGTCAAGATGCCCCGCTGACACGCCTTGGTGCGGGCAGTCAGTGCAGTATCGGCACTGATTTGCTTGGTCAGCGTGACTTCGAGTTGATCATCGGGGCTGAGCGTATAGATCACCCCAGACTTGCGTGCCGTGATGGAGCGCTGACCGATGTCTTCGGTGACCGTTTCGATGGTAGGTGCTGGCAACGTGATGGTGATTTTGTTCCCTGGTGCCACCACGATACGGGCTTCTTGCAGATTAATTCCCGCCCGGACCTCATAGGTAGCCAGCGCCTCGATGGCAAGTGTGCCGTTGAACCACTTATCGATACGCGATCGATTCGCACTCGTGTCGATGTTCCAATGGCTTTCGACAATCATCGATTGGGTGGTGAGCTGCCACTCGTTGCGCATGCTGCGCATGATTGCATCTTGGGTGACTACATACGGGGTCGCCGTAGGGGTCGGTGTCTTGGTCGGGACGAGCGTGGGTGTTGCGGTCAGCGTCGCTGTCTGGGTCGGGGTGAGTATCTGCGTCGGTTGTGCTGCGACGGCAGTCGGTGTGGTCTGGTCAGCCAGGACGATGCGTGGCATTCCGGTCCCCCAACTGCTGCGAGAAAGGATGATATACCCCGCCACGATGACCGCGCCCAGCGCTACGGTACGTATGAGTGACCCAATGAATTGCATCATCTGCTGCATGTAGTGCTCCTCTTTCTCCGCGTCGTTGGACTTATTTGGTGGGCATCGGGGCAATGCTCTTGCAATCGCCTGCGTTGACAAACACATTCACCGTGGTGATTTGCGGATTGACCGCTTTGAGGAGTTTGGTCACCACCATGGTGAACTCATCTGCTGCCCGCTGCGTCAGTGCTTGGGCGCAGGCTTCCTGCAACATGGCTTCTTGGACCTTGATTTGTGCTGTTTGGTTGAGCATCGCACTCTTGTCCGGCGCAAACCAGCCACGCTGTCCCGATTCGCGACGCATCTGTGATTGATCGACCGTCAACGAAAAAACCTGTGCATCTGGCACACGCACATCGACCGTGCGTCCGTCGTTTTTGATGCTCAATGTGTCGGTAAACAGTGACATATCGACGCCGGCAATGACGGTGCCCGTGCCACATAACGCGAGCGTCTCGCCGACAAAGTACGAATAGAAATGATTGGTTTCGTTATTGTCGACGGTCGCGCATCCGGTTACCGTGGCACCTTGAGTTTCCCAGCGGTTGAGTCCCTGCATGGCCGTGACCAGTGCCTCGGTCGACACCACGTTGACCTCTGCCTTGTCGTCTGTCGTCACCTGTGGTGCAGTGGTCAGTGTCTCCCAAAGGCGTGCTGCAGTCTGCATGAGCCCGTCGACACGCGGCAATGTGTCGATCGACTGCAGTACGATGACCAAAACACCAGCCGTGAACAGTGCCGGGATTGATTTGAATACGAATCGTGCAATCATCTGTCCGACCTTTCGTCTCTGATACCTGTTCCCACTCGACGCTCCCATGCACGCGACAGAAATTGTGTGAGAGACACACTCACAAAAAAGTCTACAAATGTGATTTTCTTCCGCTAAAACGTACCGCTGTCATTCGTGCACAACAAAGACGCACCGCAGGTGCGCAGAGTTTCGTTGCGACGGTGATATATGCCTGAATCTGGCATCAGGTTGGCATCAGCTGATGAAACAGAAAACCCCCGTTCCTGCACGTGCAGGAACGGGGGGGATGCGAACAATTACTCGGCGACAATCTGCGGAGCAGTGCTGATGCTGATCTTTTTGGGCTGGGCCGCAGCACTCTTGGGAACGCGGATCGTGAGAATGCCGTTTGCCCCATGTGCGGTCACTGCATCGGCATCGACCGGCAGGGGGAACTCGATGCGCCGCGCGACTCGACTGACTGCATACTCACGGACATGCTTGCGGACATCGGCAGGCTGTGCTTCGGCAGTCGCATCTGCTTTGACCTGGAGCGTGCGGCCGACCAACGTCAACTCGATTTCTTCGGGGGCGATTCCGGGGACGACCATTTTGACGGTGTACCCCTGCGTGTCCTCGGTGACTTCGATTGCGCCACTGGCGGGGCGAGCGGACTGCTGAAGCAACATTTCTGCAACGGAAGAGTGAGTCATACGATTTCTCCTTCAAAACTCGGGCCGGTGTGTCCCGGCTGATGAATGGAGTATATCGCGCCGACTATTAGATTCACGTATGCGAAACGATAGAGGAAAGTTAGTAGGTAGTAGGTAGTAG
>CAIZHO010000039.1 GCA_903932805.1 uncultured Roseiflexaceae bacterium
GCCTCGGTCAGTGGCTCCAACGAGACCTCCGAGGCCCGTGCAATCACCTGTGCCAACCCGACCATTTGCGTCGTCACGATGAACATCGTCGTTGGGAGTGCATGGGTTACATCATTGAGCACCGCTTCGGGCGACAATCCAGGCACACCGACGAGGTTATCGAGGATGACAATAGCGTTACGCAGCACCGTCGCATTGCGCATACGCAGTGCCCATGGTTCGGTACCGATGAGCTTCATCCCAATGGTCACACCAATGGCCCGATAGAAATGCTCGAGTGTACTTATTTCTGGACCGAGCATGACAATGGGGATCCGTTTTGCATAGGTCGGTTCGATGCGCCGGGCGACCTCTAGTGCGACGGCAGTTTTGCCGATGCCCGATGGTCCGCTGATGACAATATGCTGCACGCCGGTTGCAGTCCGATCAGTAATTGCACGGACAAATGTCTGCTCTATCCCGACGATGACGTCGTCGCGCTCCATGATGTCGTCATCGCGATGTGACTGCAGCGAGAGATTATACTGCTGTAACGCGGTGCGCCATTCTTCGACCGGATAATACCGTGCAAACTGTTGCACTGCCCCAAACGGGACACGCGTCAGCTCGCACAACTCGATGAGTTCGTTTGCCGGCAGAAAGTGATGCCCAAGGTCCAGGATGACCTCATACGTGGTGACGAGTTCAGCAACGGTGGCATTGACAATCCGCGTCGGTCGTGACAGAAAAATATCCGAAAATCGATTGCCTGGCATCTCACAGCCACGCATGCGAATCATATCGACGAGTGATTGGGTAGCAGCATTCGTATCAAAACGGGCATCGTCAGCGCCTGCTCCAAGCGTTATTCGTTGGCGCCGCAGACGCGCTTTGACGATAGCCATAATGGCAATGATGCGCAATTTTGTCGATCGTTCTGTCGCGTGCACGAGACCCATATATGGCCTCCACTTCATTTTTCACACCATACCATGTGTGTTGGCAGACTTTTTCGTAAAAAATAACAATACCCTAGTCTGAGCACTCTACGGCATAATGCCGTCAAGAACAAGAATTTGCTACAATATGCAGGTTAATCAAAAGGGTATCATGATACGTCGCATCCTCGTTCAATCAACCATTCTCGGTGTTGTCGCAGCATTTTTTGCGGTCCTATGGGCTCCTTCGGTGTGGCACATCGATATTGGCACACGCGCTGCACAACGCTATACAACTTCCCTCCGCGAAATTGAGTCTGCTCCAATCAGGAGTGTCGATCAAACGTTCCAATGGGCCGTGCCTGGTTCGCACATTCTTCTGGCCGAGCCAACCAGCATGCGCATTTTGACGCTCATGACGATGCAACGAAGCGAACGCCCACCGCGATCGGTCACGCTCCGTCTGGCTCCACATGCGTATACCATCCCTGGGATTGCGGGGATGCGCACCCTGCGACTCTTGACGTCTGCGAGCCAAGAACTCGTGATTACCTGCGATTCTGACGACATAAACAACGAAAAACCCCGCGGGCTGTGCATTGCATTCCTCTCTCTCGATAGCCAACGTGTCGGATCGCCGATTGATCTGCGTACGTTGGCCGTGATCCTCCTTCTGACAACGACCATCGCACTTGCGACGATCATGAGCCTGCAGGACGTGCCACGGACGAGCCTGGCGGCAGGACTGGCACTCACAGGTGTTGCATTCAGTTACCCGCACGCACTCAGCGTCTCGCTTCCTGGGCTGTTGGCATTCATGGCGGGCTGGATCGGGGCGCTCGTGATCGTGCAGTGGCGAGTGACCACCCCGTGGCTTCGTATCGCCCTCATCGCAGTATGTGCAAACGTCATCCTCAAAGCAACGGGGATTGTATCGCCCGGCTATTACGGCACCGACATCGGGTTCCACGCCAACAAATATGCTGCGGTGCTGAGCAGCGATGTGTATCTCATTGCAGACGGTCAAGGTCTGACGTACCCGTACCCCCCCACCATCTATTACATCCTTGCACTGGTAGCACTCCCCTTGCAATCACTTGTGTCACTCTTGCGCATCATTCATCTGAGCGCTGTGGTGATCGACAGCAGCACCATTCTGTTGTTGGCATGGCTCGCCCACACGTATGCATGGTCATTACGACGCATCGCGCTTATGTGCACCCTGTACGTTGTGCTCCCAGCTGGCTACTTATTGCAGTGGCAGGCGACTGTTGCCCAGACCTTTGGTCAGTGGTTTGCCGTTATTGCCATCGTGACCAGCCTGACCGGTCGTGGTGCACTCAGTCGGGTTGCAATGGCCGCCACCATGGTCGGCCACTTCGGGGCATTTTTGACGCTCCATCTGACCTATACACTGGCATTTCTGCGTCGGTCACTCCGACCACTCGCCGCACGTTGGTGGGCGGTGCTCGGCATTGTCAGTGTCGTCTATCTGAGCCAATACGCCGGCACGATTGTTGCCCAGATCGGGTCGTTGCGCAATACCGACGGCGCTACCACGCTCTCGCTGCGTTGGTGGCAATTCGCCTGGGAGTACGGTCTGTATGGTCACTACAACGGCGTATTTGTGGCATTGATGCTCATCGGTTTGCTTCGCATGCGCGCCGATCGGCTGCGTAGCTTCGGCTGGTTGATGGTCATCAGTTCGACGCTCTTGCTGGTTGCCCAGGTGCTCGCCGACATCGACACGACCCGCTATGTTATCGCCCTCTTCCCCCTCGTTGCCCTGGCTTGCGCCGTCCCCCTCGCGCAACTCTGGCGCTCACGGGCGGGCACCATACTGGTCGTCAGCCTGGTAGGCCTGATCCTCGTCCAGAGCAGCACCGCATGGTATGCCGGAGTGATCGATGGTGTCCGGATGGGATTTTTGTGGTGACAAGCGCACGCGTGGGGTAGACATCTCGGCGCCTATACCGAGAATGGTTCGTGTATTTTAAAAAACCGACAGGGGATATACACGTCGCACCACTCTGCACTGGCTTCGCCCATGACTCGGGGGCTCGACGAAAACCCGCAGCGCACGATGCGTTGCAGACGGCACGGATGTGATGCTTGCGCTCAGCACGATTGCTCCCATCACAGTGTTCCGTACACATACACATTTAAAACAACAATACCGTATCCCAATAGCACAAATCACACACAACGCGTCAGAAATATGGGATATTTATGAAAGCAAACGTTCTTGGGTTGGGCCACGCAATCCCAGTGTCCGGGCGATGACATCGACCGTGCTGCGGCGCGCCTCGAGTGAGGTCACGTAATCGAGCTCGTCAGTAGGGATAGTGAGGACTGCGCAGCGATCAAAGCGCCGCATCCATTCGTCGTAGCGTTGGTTGAGGCGCGCCAGATACGCAGGTGGAATATTCATTTCGCTGGGGCGCGCCCGGCTGGCAATGCGCCGTTGCAGGGTCGGCACCGATGCTTGTAAGTAGACCACCAAGCTGGGCGGTTGAATCCGTTGTACCAGCGTGGTGTAGAGGCGCCGATACGTACGAAAGTCGCGTTGCGACAGGATCCCTTCTTCGAGCAACCCTTTGACAAAGATTTCATAGTCTTCGTACATACTCCGGTCTTCGAGGATCGAACTGGGCGTGTCCGCGATTTCGAGGTGTTGCTCGAAGCGCTGCGTCAGAAACCAAATCTGGCTGTGGAACCCCCAGCGCTCACGGTCACCATAATAATCATCGAGGTATGGATGATCGCTGACCAGCTCGTAGTACGGTTGCCAGCCGAACTCCTCGGCGAGTATCTGGACCAGCGTGCTTTTGCCGACACCAATATTGCCTGCAATGGACACGTGGAACCGTCGGTTGTGGTTTGGCTGTTGCATACTATCACCCTGGATTGAATGAGGAATAATGCGTTATGAATTGTGGTTCCAGCACCGTACCTAAACTACTAACTACTAACTACTAACTATTAGACTTGCATCGCGCGCCAACTCCCTTGACGGAAGCGGATGTATGCGAGCAGTGCCTGGATAAAAAAGTCCAACCCCATGGCAATCCACACCCCATTCAACCCATAGCCGAAATGCAACATCGCATACGAAATCGGCAAGCGAAAGCCCCAGGTTGCAATGATTTTGGTGTAGAGCGGCCATTTGGTGTCGCCTGCGCCACGCAACGCACCAGAATAGACAAAGTTCGCACCCATGCCGATTTGAAAGACACCGGCGATTTGCAACGGCACAATACCTGCCTGCACGACCGCCTCATCGAAGATGAACAAGCGCAACAAAAAGCCCGGAATCAGCACCATGATGCCGCCCAACACAATCATGATGATTGAGGTCTGCACAAATGCTTCTTTGGTGGCTGCCTGGGCTTCGTCGGCCCGTTTGGCACCCAATGCCTGTCCTACCAACGCAGATGCGGCAATGCCGTAGCCCCAACCAGGCAAAAACGACAACGACTCGATACGGATGACCACATTGTGGGCGGCGTATGCTGCCGTGCCAAGCTGCGTCACCATGCCCAAAAAGACCATCAGAGCACCTTGAAACACTGCTTGCTCACCTGCAAACGGCAGCCCGACACGGACGACACGCCGCATCATATCAAGTTGTGGTGCGAGCCAACGAGTCAAATGCAGACCGGCCCGCCCGCGTAGTAACACAAACAGTGTCATGATCATCCCCACCGTCCGGGCCACTGCAGCCCCAATGGCTGCACCCGCAACACCCATTGGTGCAATCCCGAACGAACCACCAATGAGCAAATAGGACAGCCCCACGTTGATGACATTCACGGCAATCATGATGTAGAGCGGGGTGCGTGTATCGCCAGCCCCGCGCATCGCGGCCATCCCGACCATTCCAATCGCAGTGGGAATCAATGCGTAACCGAGGATGGTCAACACCTCTGCACCGAGCGCGGTGACCTCTTGGTTGGCGCGGTAGACCGACATCATGGTCTGTGCACCAAACATCACCACGACGGTCATGATGACAGCCGAAGCCACACCCATAATCATTCCTTGGCGGAGCGCTTCGTTGCCCATATCGCGATCATGTGCACCCTTTGCTCGGGCAGTCAACGCGGTACAACCGGTGCCGATTGCCATAAACAAAAGAATGGTGGTCCAGTACATTTCATTTGCCAACCCGGTCGCAGCCAATGCGGTGGCACTACTGTAGCCCAACACTGCTGCAGCGGCAGCGGGCAAGCGCCCGACCAACAGTACATCCATCAAACCTACCGTGGTGTTGAGGATTTGTTCGCTCACGGCCGGCATCGCGAGTTGAAAAACGCGCGTGCGCCGTTCCTTGGGAGTAATCATGTAATCGTATTCCTATTGTGAATGCTTGCGCATTATACGCCACAGCCGGAAGGTAGTAGTTATCAGTTATCAGTTATCAGTTATCTGATTAGGGGTGATGATTACTGCCTTCTTATTACTAGTCACTGCCTTCTGCCTTCTTGTTACTGATCACTGATCACTGAATTCTGATTACTAATTGATTACATCACTACAGCCTGTAGCATTTCGCACCCACACATCTTGACATCGAACATCTGTTCGCATATATTTAGCACAGATGTTTCGAACATGCGTACGACCTGAGGAGGTACCCCTGATGGCAATGCAAATCCGTGATATCCGCAACCCAGCCATCCGTGCTGTTCGCTCCGACACGACCGCAATGTTCGTCCACCACGCGCCCACGTACACACCACGCTTTGTCGGGAGCGCATTGCTGGCAATGGTGAGCATCTACATTGCTGTCACGACCCTCTTTCAGTGGGGCAGCGTTCAATTGGCCGACGTCCGGTACGGTGCGACACGCACTTTTCATGCCGACGCATACGTCGGGATCAATGACCACGTTGATCAACCCAGCCACTTTGTTGCCATGAACGTCAACAGTCGCATCGTCATCATGCAC
>CAIZHO010000040.1 GCA_903932805.1 uncultured Roseiflexaceae bacterium
CACTCCCCACCGTCAATCTCGGTACGGGGCGCACTGCACGCGCAATTGCCGTCGGTGAGCGCAACAGTTGTGCACTACTCGACGACAACAGACTGGTGTGTTGGGGTAATGGAATCGGGTCGTCTGACGGCATTCGCCATGGAAGCATACCTGATAGCATGGGCGATAACCTCCCAGTAATTTCGCTCAGCAGCACCCAATCCATCGAGTCTATTTCTGTCGGCGAAACCGTCGTCTGTGCGGTACTCTCTGATGCGACACTCAAATGTTTCGGCATGAACTCTAACGGCGTCCTGGGTGTTCCTTATCCAACCTACATGCTCGGATTTTTTGACGACATGGGCGACGCACTCCCCACCGTTAACCTGGGTTCGAGTAGCGCGGTTCGTGCGGTCGCCGTCGGCAAATGGCACGCGTGTGCAATTGTCAATGCCGGTCGGGTGAAGTGTTGGGGCTACAACGAAGAAGGTCAGTTAGGCAACGGCGCGACTGCAAGCATCGGTGATGACGTAGGCGAGATGGGTGACAACCTCCCATTCGTCGATCTCGGCAACGGGCGGTCTGCACGCGCCATCAGCGCGGGATCCCGTCATACCTGTGCAGTTCTCGACAACAACGCACTCAAGTGTTGGGGCGCAAATATGACCGGCGAATTGGGCCAAGGGAACGCAGATAACATCGGTGACAACCCCGGCGAAATGGGCGATGCCCTGGCACCCATTGATCTCGGCACGACCGTAACCATCCAGAGTGTCGCAGTCGGCGACGAGCACACCTGCGTGCTCTTTGTCGATCGCTCGGTCCGCTGTTTTGGCCGCGGTCGTGAAGGCCAGCTGGGGTATGGGAACTTCTTCGACATTGGTACTTCTCCATCGCACATGGGTTCTGCACTGCCCTGGTATGCCGTCGAACCGTTGTACGCTGCCACTGCTACTCCCACCCCACTTGCCACCGCTACTGCCGTGCCTTCTGCCACATTCACCGCGAGTACGACGCGGACTGCCAGCAAAACCGCGACTCCCACCAAGACACTGACACCAAGCAAAACGCTGACTAGATCACTCACTGCGACGCAGACACGGTCGCTCACGCCCACCAAAATAGCCAAATTGACTGCTTCGGTGACACGCACCAAACCGCCGACTTTGCGACCCTCATCCACACGCACCCGCACCAAATTGCTCTCGCCCACCAAATCCCCGACCCGTACCAAGACACTGACGCGTACCCGTACCCCCGCACGCAGACCTTAGCCGCGTACCCTCGCCACCACCGCCCCCATGCGCGCTGCGCTGATGGCATCCTCCGTGTCAAGCACATCATTCAGCCCCATGCACGTCGGTGCATGGGGCTAACAGTGTCTTTACACAGCACATCGCGCCTGGTAGTGTGCACGCGACCTCACACCCAGCGTCTTTTCTCCGAACCCTCCGCGTCCTCTCTGCCACTGTGTCTTCGCGTGAGCGTTTCCCGATGAACCACCCTAGCCGCGTACCCCTGCCACCACCGCCCGCAGATTGTGCCGCAACACGTCACCACGATCTGCCGGGACCAACGGTCCACCAATCACCACCGAGGATGCCCCCATGCGCGCAGCGCTGATGGCATCCTCGATCGACAAGCCACCCACTACTTGCACCGGGATGTTGACCGCCGTGAGCACCTCGGCCAGCCCATCAATCGCACGCAGCTGCCGATGTTCGGTGCGGTGATCGAGCCCCAAATGCCAGCCAATCATCTGCACCCCCAACGCTTCGGCGCGCACTGCTGCGGCCACTGGGTCGGCACAAAACATCGTGTCGGCGATCGCCGTCAACCCCAATTGGCGCGCCTGTTCGCCGGCATCACGCAAGGTGGCGTCGTGGGCCGCAGCCATCACGTCGAAGTGGGTCGCGCCGGCTGTTTTGGCAATCCGCGCAAAGTACGCGGCCCCATCACAGACTTTGAAATCACAGACAATCGGGTGCGTCGGGTACGTCGCCCGCAACGCAGTCACGACGTGCAATCCTTGCTCGACCATTAGTCCCGTCCCTGCCTCGAGCCAATCAACGCCACACTCCACGGCAATAGCTGCCACAGCGAGGGCATCCTCGATGGTATGCAAATCGAGCGAAATTTGTACCCTACACGGCATCGTCGCCTCCTTTAGATCGATAGTTGATGGCGTTAGTATCGCAGAAGAATGAGGAATGGTGAATGATTTTCGGAGATTCGTTATGCTGCGCAACAAAAATGGCTTTGGTCTGATCGCACGCGGACATCACGGCAACAATATAAGCAACACCCAGAGAATCGGTATACTTGGTGCAATACGACACAACACCGAGGGAAAGCCACATGACCACGGACCACGCCATCCCGCCCATCGTCGACCGGGCCACCTGGCAAGCCCAGATCGATGCGTTGCGCATGCGCGAAAAAGCCCACACCCGTGAAGGCGATGCCATCGCCGCCGCCCGTCGCCGCTTACCCATGGTCGAAATCGATGGTCAAACCCCCGTCCATGGCCACAACGGCCTGGTACCCTTCATCGACGTGTTCGAGGGGCGTAGCATGCTGTTTGCCAGCTATCACATGTGGCACGCCGGCAAATCGACTGCCGAACAATGCCCGGGCTGTACGCTCTTTACCAATCAAATCCACGATATGACGTTTTTGCACTCGCGCGACGTCACCGTCGCCGTGCTGTGTGAGGGTCCATATGCCGAGAGTGACGCCTATCGCGCGTTCATGGGCTGGGAGTTGCCGTGGTACGCAGTGCCCGCAACCTCTGCACCAGCACTCATCAACGACGGCCACTTCGGCATGACGGTCTGTTATCTGCGCGTTGGCGAACGTGTCTTCGAGACGTATTGGACCACCGACCGCGGCGACGAAATCCTGGGCAGCAGCTACCTGATGCTCGATCGCACCGTCTATGGCCGCCAAGAAGCCTGGGAGGATTCGCCCGATGGCTGGCCACGCCGCAGCGACGAAGCCATGCGCAGCAACGGCCGACCAATCGCACACTGGTCGCGCATGACAGATACGATGCCCTAGCCAACAACCTCTGCAATGGTGCACGCCGCAATTGCCTGCAGGCGCTCGTACCAGCGATCAATCCCGGTATTCAGATGGGTGTTGGTGAGTGTCACGACGACCAACTCCTGCTTCGGGTCGGCCATTACTTGGCAACCGCTGGCACCGTGGTGCCCAAAGGTGTCGAAGCTCAGCAACTCAGAGAACAGCGCCGGCGTGCTCGCGGTCTGCAGGGCCCAACCGATGCCCCAGGCCTGGCGCGGATTGGCACCGATGCCGCTGATCACCGGGTATGCTCCGGGCACACCCGCAGTCTGATCGTGCGTCATCGCCCACACCGTCGCATCGCTCAGCACACGCGGTCCCTTGGGCATAAAGTGCATGGCAAAGCGTGCCACATCACGGGCGCTGGCAACCACACCGAACGCGGGGTGGGCCAAGTCGTGGCCGTAGGGTGAGTTGTACATGTCGCCCGACGTCCCCTCGGCCAGCGCGCCACGCACATGCGCAATCGGGCCGGCTGTGCCCACGGGGAAGTATGTTTTGGACAGGCCCATCGGCTGCAATATGAGCTCGTTCATCAAGGTCGAAAAGGATTTGCCCGTGCGTAGCAGGGCGATCTCGGCCAATATCAGCCAGTGATAGTCGCTATAGCTCAGCTGGGAGCCGGCGGCAAACAGCGGCTGCGATTCGAGCGCTTCGTCGAGCATGTCGGCCAGCGACGTGTGATTGCGCAGGCGCTCTGCCATGACCGGTGATTCGTACATCAGGCCGGCGGTATGCGTCAACAGGTGACGCACGCGTATGTCGTCGCGGCCCGCACCCGTCAATGCGGTGAGGATGCTGTTGGCGCGGGTGTTGAGCGTCACTTCACCGAGCTCGACCAGGCGCATCATCGTCGCGGCCGAATAGACCTTGGATATCGACGCCAGCGGCCAGATGGTGTCGGCTGTTGCTGGTATGCCCGGTGCCGCGTGGCCCGCATAGTATTCGCGCACCAGTGCGCCGCGGTGATAGGCGACCACGGCCGCGCCGGTGAATTCGTTTGCACCGACAATGCGATCGACGAGGGTGGTCAATGGGCTAGCTGGCATGCACGGTCCTTTGGTGGTGTGTGTTTCTGGTGTCTGCATTGTAACAAACGCCATCAGTGGACGATATAATGCGTCATCAATAATCGTATGAGGGTGGTATGGCGAAATGTGAGTACTGCGGCACGGATGTTCCGTTTTTTAGCTTAGATCGCGAATGTGCAGACTGCCAAAAGAACTTCCAAGACCTTGAGGAACTGTTTACCCAAGAGCGTCGCGCTTTTCGAAATGCATACAGCACGTTACGCATGCAGGAATACACCGATTGGATGCAACACACGATCGACCGCCGCATAGAAGAGATACGCACCATCCTCGAGCAGACCAATCAATACACGCTCTATGTCAAGCATTACCTCCCTGTCGATGCACGTGTCGAGACGGTAACGACAGCAGATGAATTCGACGTCGAACCACTCAACGTCTACGGTGCTGCAGGATGGCGATTGGTCAGCTTTGTCCCCAAAACGCTCGGCCTCGGCCTCACCAACGAAGCAAACAACCTGATGAGCACCAAGTCGTGGGGTGGCGGTATCGGCGGCAATGTCATCGGGGTCTATGCCGTGCTCGAGCTCGTCGTCACAACCGAGACCCTGCAGTTTGCCCGCACCGGCCTCGAATACTCGATTCGACAGACAAATCCTGCACCAACGAGTACTGACGAGTACGTATCGCTCAAACTCCTAGCCATCCCCGGCACTACCAAAAAAGATCTCATCCCGCTCGCAGCGCTCGCAAAACAGTCGCCAGAAATTGTCTACCAACTCATGTCCCTCCCAAAGACGCTTGGTTGTCGCATGCTCAAAGCGCATGCGTTGTTTACACAGCAGAAGCTGGCCGAATGTGGATACA
>CAIZHO010000041.1 GCA_903932805.1 uncultured Roseiflexaceae bacterium
CCCGCTGGGCAAAGCCTGGAGCATGCCGATGAGTTCGGCGGGCACATGCACGCCATCGCTGCCGCGCAACTCGGCCATACGCTGGGTCAGAATCTCGGCCGTGACATCGCTCCCACCGACCGTGATACGCCGGATCCAGTTCAGATGATTGAGCCCCACCTGTTCAATCTGTACCTCAGCCGGGTCGACAGCCAGCGATTTGGCGATACCGCGTTGGGCAGTCATGGCATTGTTGCACAACCCAATGACCTTGACGCCGCCGTGCCGGACCAGTGCTTCGGTGATGATGCCTGCAGGGTTGGTGAAGTTGACAAGCAGGGCATCGGGGCAGTATGCACGCATATCGGCGGCGATGTCGAGCATGATGGGGATGGTCCGCAGGGCTTTGGCAAAACCACCCACGCCGGTCGTCTCCTGGCCAATGAGGCCATGCCGGCGCCCGAGCAGTTCGTCGCCGTGGCGGGCGGCTTGACCGCCCACCCGGAGCTGCGTGATGACATAGTGTGGTGCACGCTGCAAAGCCGCCCGCCGGTCTGCGCTGTCATGGATGACAAACTGCCCGCCGTGATGTGCCACCATGCGCCGGCAAAAAGCGGAGACGACCGATCTGCGCGCGTCGTCGGGGTCGACGAGGGTGACCGTGGTTAATCCCAGATCCGCAGCGCGGCCGATCAGGCCATCAATCAGTTCGGGAGTGTAGGTGCTCGCGCCACCGATGACCACAATATGCATAGAAAAAAGCTCCTTATTGCACGAATGCGCACAGATGCGTGTCCGAATTACTGCAGTGCTCTATCAGTGCAAACATGTGTTTTCTGAGCCGAATCACATCTGTTTTTCATCTGCGCATGCCACTATATGTGGACAAATCATTGCGTTTTCATACCAAATATGGTATGATACCAGACGGTTAGCTCTTCTTTTCGTAAGAGAAAGTTGGTGTCGCGTGGATAAACCACTCAGTCCACCCCAACAGAACATCCAGAGCGAAAACGAACCACATGTCGTTACAGCCCACAACGACGTTGATGATATTTTCCCTACCGGAGTCGCCCACATCGTCGACGAAATCCCCGAAGACGAGCTCGCTCACATCGAGGCCGATGCCACTGCCGATACGGACAGTGATGTCGACGACTCGGTGCGGCTGTACCTCCGTGATATCGGTCGTATCGACCGACTCAAGTCTATTGTAGACGAAAAGAAACTGGCGTACTTCTACGAGACTGGTCTGCGTTCTGCGGTTATCGGCAGTACCATCCAAGACGACGACGAAGACCACCGTCTCAGCGCCGAACCTACAGGGTACTCGGCACCGCACGATGGCCCGTTTGTCACCGACGACGCCGCAATAGCGTTGTCGACACTCCCAGATAGCTATATCACCAAGCTCCGGGCAAACCTCGGCAAGCGCTTGTACTACGTTTATATGATTGTCTACGTGTGCAGTCACGATGTCGAGCCGAGTCGTATGCTCGAGCATCCGCACATCGGCCCGTTGTTGGCAGCTGACCCCGAGCTCCGCGATTTCTTCATCCCGCAGCCAGATGCCAAAGCCGAAGACAAGACCGGGTACGAAAAGCATTCGCTCAACAAGCCCGATGCGCGCTTCTATGACAAACTCTGTGTTTTGGCTTGTATCGGCGTCGAAGACATCGTCGAAAAGAGTGGTCGACGTGACGGGACGGGTGTTGACTTCACCGCACGGGTCCGTCTGATTGCACTGTATCTGTTTTGCAAGCAAGCCAACGGCTACGATGCGCATCATGCCGTGACCCCAGAGCATGTCACCGACAAATATCAACGCATCATGGCTGATTATGCATTGCCCTGGCAACCTGCTGGGGTGGCGGTGCATGCAGTGCCGGCTGTCAGCGATTATGATTGGTCACGTGCCGCCGACGAGTCAACCAGCGAGTCGTTAGAGGCACTGCAGAGTGTTTTGACGGCTGCGAGTGTGTGGATCGCGAACGAGGGCCCCAACGCACGTGAAGTGCTCATCAATGCAAATTTGCGCTTGGTTGTTTCGAATGCGAAAAAATACCTCGGGCGCGGGATGTCGATGCTCGACCTCATCCAAGAGGGCAGCATCGGCCTGATGCGCGCCACCGAGAAGTACGAACAGCGCCGCGGCTTTAAGTTCTCGACCTATGCTACGTGGTGGATCCGTCAGGCTATTACCCGCGCAGTGGCAGACCAGAGCCGCACGATACGCTTACCCGTGCATGTGGGCGAGACCATTAATCGCCTGATGCGGACCGCAGCCAACATCCAACAAAAGACCGGCCGCGACGCATCGCCCGACGACATCGCCGACGAGCTACAGATGCCGGCTGACAAAGTCCGCCGGATCCTCGATGCGTCACGCCAGACGCTGTCGCTCGAGACACCGGTCGGCAACGACGGCGACGCCAATTTGGCAGACTTCATCGAAGACTACCACGGCGCTACGCCTGCCGAGACCGCGACCCAAACGTTGCTCCGCGAGCGCCTCAACGACGCACTTACCCGCTTGCCCGAGCGCGAGCGCCGCATTATCCAACTGCGCTTTGGCCTCGAAGACGGGCGCTCACGCACCCTCGAAGAAGTCGGCCGCGAGTTCGGCATCACCCGCGAACGCACCCGCCAAATCGAAGGCGAAGCCCTGCGCAAACTCCGTCATCCCGGCGTCGCCCGTGGATTGCGGAGCTTTCTCGAATAGCCCTTGCACCTGCGTGCACGGGCTTGACGAGTCCATCTGGAGTGCATGGGCGTATGTACGGGCGAGGTCGTCATGCCCCGCGAAGCGGGGTACTCGCCCCGAGCCGTTGATACCTGATATACTATTCGAAGCAGCGACGTCGCTCAGACGGCGCTTTTTTTGACATGATATAGGAGCGGATGCACATGCAAATCTATCTGGATACCGCGAACATCAAAGAAATAGCCGAAGCAGCCAGCTGGGGCATTCTGAGCGGCGTGACCACCAACCCATCGTTGGTCGCCAAAGAACAAGGCATCGACCACAAGACGCTCATCACCGAGATTACCAAGTTGGTCGACGGCCCCATCAGCGCAGAAGCAATCTCGCTCGACGCCGCTGGCATGATTCGCGAAGGCCACGAGTTTGCAACCTGGCACCCCAACGTGATTGTCAAGGTGCCCGTCACGCCCGAAGGCCTCAAGGCGGTCTATGCCTTGGCCAAAGACGGCATCCGCACCAACGTGACCCTCTGCTTCAACGCCACCCAGGCACTGTTTGCGGCACGCGCAGGTGCATTTATCATCAGCCCGTTTATCGGTCGCGTCGATGACATGGGCGCAGACGGCATGCAACTCATCCGCGAGATCTCGGGCATCTATCGCTTGCATGGCATCACCACCAAATTGTTGGCCGCCTCGATCCGTCATCCGCGTCACATCATCGAATCTGCCTTGGCCGGTGCCGACATCGCGACCTGCCCGTTTGGCGTTATCA
>CAIZHO010000042.1 GCA_903932805.1 uncultured Roseiflexaceae bacterium
AACCAAAATCATGCGTTTATATGATTACAGTGCATCAAATCACACACTCATGATTGCCTTTTCGATGCTGTTTTTTGGCACAAAAAAGCGGAGCTGCGGTGCAACTCCGCACACCTAACAGGGACTTATCGGCTTGGACGCTTGAGGTCCAACCACTCCATCTCGGTCTGGGTCAGGCGCAATTCGCTGGCTGCGGCATTGGCCTTGAACTCATCGGCCGTCTGGCAGCCGACCAATGCAAAGATGTTGAGCGGGTAGCTCATCACATATGCCGTGGCAATCTGCGGGATGGACATGCCTTTTTCTTCGGCGAGCTGTTGGACACGATCGAGACGCTGGAAGTTGTCTTCGTGGGCGTATGAAGTCACTGCCAACTTGTCGAGGTAGGTCTCGAAGGTGGCCAAATTGTCCCTGCGCAGACGACCCGAAAAGAATCCACCAGCGAGGCTAGACCAGGTGAACAGGGGCATATTGTGCTTGGCGTAGTAGTCACGAGGCGTCTGCTGGGCAGGACCGCTGATGGTGATACAGCCATCCCACGGCGCTTGCACCTGCATGGCGAGCGAGAAGTTCGGGCTACTCGCGACAAACGGCGCTAACCCATGGGCTGCAGCGTACTCGTTGGCCTCTTGGACTCGGGTGTGGCTCCAGTTTGACCCACCGTAGGACAGAATACGACCGGCCTTGAGGTGGCTGTTGAGCGTCTCGACAATTGGGCCGACAGGCACTTCGGGGTCGTCGCGGTGGAGCAAATAGATGTCGATATGATCCGTCTTGAAGCGTGCGAGTGAATCATAGATGTCTGCACTGATATCCCACGGCGTGACGCGCTTGCGGTCTTGGCTGTGATGGGCACCTTTGCCGATGATGTTGATTTTGTCGCGGATGCCACGTTCGCGGACCCATTGCCCGAAAGTGCGCTCATTGTCGCCGCTGCCGTAGACATGAGCGGTATCAAACGTGGTACAGCCCAAATCACGGATTGCATCGAGCAAATAAAAGCACGCTGGAATGGATTTCGAATCGACCATTACGCTGCCTTGAACCAACCGTGAAATCGGGTTAGGGACACCGGCAATCTTCCCGTACTGCATGATGTTGTTCCTTCGTCATTGAACCTGAACGGATAAGCCTATTGAGACGCCACCGGGATTACTCCATCGGGTAGCGCAAACCCCACTGTTCGCGGATGCGATCCATTGCCTGCATCGTATGAATGGTATCGCTCCACGGCATGATATCGCTCTCGACGCGGTTTTCGCGGATGAGACGGCCAATTTCGGCGGCCTCATAGTGATAGCCGTTGCCTTCGAAGGGAACTTCGATGGTCTCGGTTTTTCCATTGCTGGTGACCGTGAGCGACTTCGCGACGAACCACGGAGAATTAATCCGTATCGATCCCTCGGAGCCGATAATTGTCGCTTCCATTGGCGTGGTTGTGCGGACACCGGTCGAAAAGTAGGCCAGCTTCCCGCCATGAAAGCCCATCACTGCAGCGCCTTGCTCGTCGACACCCGTCGACCCGATATCAGCCAGACCAGCAACCGAATTGACCGCACCCAGCAGCATGACCGACAACGAGACGCAGTAGACACCGACGTCCAAGAGGCCACCACCGCCGTAATTGAGGTCAAATAAGCGACCTTTGGGGTTGACGTTGGTACGGAACCCAAAGTCGGATTGAATCATCCGCAACTCGCCGATAGCGCCAGATTCGACAAGCTCGACTGCTTTGCGGACGGCAGGTAAAAAGCGCGTCCACATTGCTTCCATCAACGGCACATTGGCAGCCTGCGCGGCTTCGATCATGATTTGTGCCTGGGCAGTGTTGATCGCAAAGGGCTTTTCACAGAGGACTGCTTTGCCTGCGTCGATGCAGCGCAAGGTCTCTTCCATGTGGCCAGTATGAGGCGTCGCAACATAAATGGCATCGACTTCGGGATCGTGCGCCAAATCCGCATAACTCGCGTGCACGCGGGGAACAGCATATTTTTCTGCAAAGCGCTGCGCTGAGGCAGCGGTGCGTGAG
>CAIZHO010000043.1 GCA_903932805.1 uncultured Roseiflexaceae bacterium
CCGTTGCCGTTCAAATCGCGATATGTAACGCCGTCGATGGTGAGTCGTGGTTTCGTCATAGTGGTCCCTTTCTGCTACCAGCGGATGCGCACCGACCGTGCCCCGCGAAAGGATGTATTGGGGAGATATTCCATCGTTTGGTCTGGTGCGACATGGGCCGTCGGTAGCGCCTGCACCAGTTGGCGCAAGACAATCTGCGCCTCAAGGCGCGCGAGTGGCGCTCCGATGCAGTAGTGTGCACCATAGCCGAACGACAAATGGTCGCGGGCGTCGGATCGCGTGGGATCATAGACGCTCGGCTCGACAAAATGCGCCGGGTCGTGGTTCGCAGCCCCGATCAGCGCCAGAATGTTGCTCCCCGCGGCGATGTGCTGACCACCCAAGGTCACGTCGACCGTGGTCACTCTGCGCATCGCCATCACCGACGTATCCAGCCGCAGGAGTTCTTCGATCGCCGCAGGGATCCCCGTCGGGTCAGCCGCCAGCGCCTGCCAGCGTGCGGGGTGGCGTAGCAATTGCACGATTGCGTTGGTGAGGAACCCCGTGGTCGTCTCGTGCCCTGCCAGCAACAACCCAAAGACCACGCTCGTAATCTCGCCCAGCGACAACACCGCGTCGTCGCCATTGCGCAACCGAATCAAGTCGCTGGTGTAGTCATCACGCGGTTCGTCGACCCGCTTGGCCACAAACGCCGCCGCGCGCTGCCAAAAGTCGACCATGTCCTGTGCCAACGCGACCTGCTGCTCGCCCGTCGGTTTGCCCCAGGTAAACACCACCCGACTCTCGGAGCCCGCCTTGATTGCCGGCACATCGTCGGCATCCATCCCAATCAGGAGAAAGATAACCTCGGCCGGTAACGCATACGTCAACGCCTGCACGATGTCGACCTCGCGCACAGGGAGTGCAATAATGGGAGCAATCGTGCGTGCCACCAATGCCTCGATGCGCGGTGCCAACTGTGCCACTCGCTGCGGGGTGAAGGCCGCGGCGACATTGCGACGCACCCGTGGGTGTACCGGTGCATCCGCATTGAGTAACACCCGCTGCATTGCATAGCCGCCTGCCCGGAACACCGCCGCAGTCTCGGCGCTGACCGGCGTAAATGGATCGGTGGCATTGCGCGAGGCATACGTCTGCGCATCACGCAAGACCTGCTTGATGTCGTCGTAGCGACTCACCACCCAATACCCCAGTTCTTCGCTGAAAAACACCGGCTGATCCGCATGGAGTCTCGCATAGACAGCATAGGGATCCGCCAAATAGCCCTTGTCGAAGGGGTCGAAGGCATGCATTGGGCACGTCATATGGGGCTCACTTCATGTGCAGGGATGCGTAATTGGGCTAGTATATCATTGCCGTACGTGCACAGAAAGAGATGCTATGACGATTTCTAGCGAGCGCTTCGAGGTTTTGCCCGATGCCAATGGCACCATCCCGCTCAGCGCCACCGACATCGCCCAGTATCAACGCACCGACCGCTGCGCCCGTGCCCTGCGCCTGCGCATGTTTGCAAATACTGCCGGAGAGCAGACCCTTGGTGCACGGATGCGTCGGTTGGGCATTTCCCTCGAGCATCCCAGCCCGTACCCACTCGCCGCCGGGCGCGCTTACGAAGCCCGTATCAATGCACACCTCAGTGCTAACTATCTGACACACACCGCGACAGACGAGTCCCCGCTCGATGGTGCACACATCCCCACACTATTGGCCACCCTTGCGCCCGGCGAGACGGTGCTCCTCATCCAACCCACGCTCCAGGTACGCGTACACGACTGGTTGCTGACCGGTCGGCCCGACCTCATCCAGCTCCATTGCACCCCCACCGGAGCGCACATCGTGCGCATCGCCGACATCAAATCGGCGCGTGCCGCCAATTACGATCACCACCTCCAAGTCGGCGTCTATGAACGCATCTGTCGCACGCTCTTTCCGCCAGCGCTTTCGCGAACCATCCAAACGGCCATCCTCTACCAACCACCACTCATCCCTGCGCTGACTCCATACGACGAACAGCAACGCGCAATCGACAGCCAACGCGCGTGTGACTGGTTCACACTGGATAGCGCATGGTGTGCAGTACCGTCCAATCCCGATCAACTCCGCAGCGATATCGATCGCAACTTTGCACAGCTCCCGCACGCAGACGGCGATGCCGCCCGCACCACCCCGTTCGACGAGTTGCCCTATGCG
>CAIZHO010000044.1 GCA_903932805.1 uncultured Roseiflexaceae bacterium
CCACGGCATGCCGTGGGGCTTTGGTATGTATCCATCGGACAGGTATTTAGGCGCGCGGATCGTTGAGGCGCTTGTATTCGCCACGCATGGCAAACAGACGCACACGCATGATATCTCGCAAATTGCGCAATGCATCGCGGATGGGGTCGACCTTGGTTTCTTCGCCGTAATGCCACAGCACAGGCAGCTCAGCGACGCGATAGCCACGCATCACGGCGAGGTAGAGGATTTCGACGTCGAAGGCGGTCACCGCCGCGCCTTTAATGACCGGTGCATCGTCGCCATAAATACGTGCACGACGGAACAAATCGTGTGCCACGGGGCGACGAAACGCCTTGAACCCGCACTGTGTATCGTTGAAGTTGCCTACTACCAAGAGGCGCACCAGCCCATTAAAGACGCGGCCCATCAAATGACGATGGAACGGCTCACCCTCGCGGTGCGCCCCCTGCCCCTCGCGTGAGCCTATCACGACGTCAAAGCCCATCACAAAATTGGCATAGACTCGCTCCCACTCACGAATGGGAACAGCCAAATCTGCATCGCATAACAACACGTAATCGCCCGTAGCAGCCAATGCACCAGCACGTACCGCAAAGCCCTTGCCGCGGTGATCGAGCGCCAAGAGTTTCAAGGCTGGCCACTCCGTGGCCGCCTCGGTGACGATAGCTGCCGTCGCATCGCTACTCCCATCATCGGCCACGAGCACTTCTACGGTGATATTGGCAGCACTGACATACGATCGAATCGCTGCCAATGTCGCAGGCAGACGCAATTGCTCGTTGTACGCTGGGATGATAATCGAAAGCAACGGTGCCGTGGTCATAGCATATCCTCTCGGGAGCATGAATCGCCGATTCGTGTCGGATATTTATGTGGTCAAATGGAGCGCCGCAATATCGACATCAGCGGGGATTGCGCGCCGTTTGCTCAGAAAAAGCCGAAGCTTCGCAAATACCGCAAGCTGACCGCGCAGCCGAGCCCGTGCTGCTGCGCCGCGGATGTGCCACAGCGCCGACCCAAAAATCACCAGCTGTTGCCAGATCATCGCTGGTAGCGCACCCCAAAAAAGCTGTGCTGGCATGTTTTTGAGCCACACCAACACAAAATTGCGGCCACAATAATAACTCGCCAGCGATCCACCACCGGTCGCACTCAAGCGATGGTAGACAACCGCGGTCGGCACATAAACCGTCCGCATCCCATGCAAGCGTGCCCGCAGGTTGAGGTCGACGTCTTCGCAGTACATCCCCAGATCGGGATCGAACACATGGCCATCGACGGCGAGGAGCGCGAGTGCACTGCGTCGGTACGCTGCTGCTCCGGCACAGGGTCCCCAGACTTCTTCGCGCTCATTGTAGCGTGCGCTGTCTGTCTGCCACACCCCGCGGTTGCCGGGGATACCATCGATGCGATAAAAATCGCCCGCTGAATGAATAATATCACGCCGGTCAAATAACATCAGTTTGCTGGCTGCAAATGCATACGCGGGTGACACCTCGAGTGCCCCGACCAGCTCCTCCAGCCAGTGTTCGTCACACTCGGTGTCATTGTTCAAGAGCACCACAAACTCGCCGTCTGTCGCTGCGATGGCAGCGTTACAGGCGGCCACAAAGCCTTGATTTTTTGGGAGGACGAGTACCGCAACGGTTGGGAACGCAGCAGCGAGATAGGCAACAGAGTCGTCGGTTGAGCGATCATCGACAACCAAAATACGCACATCCGCTGTCCGCGTCTGCCGAAGCAGCGCGGGGATGCAAATCTCCAAATGCTGGCGACCATTGTAATTCGGCACGATGACATCGATCACGCTTGTCCCTCGATGATGCTACGCACGAATGCATGCGTGGCGTCTTGCCAGGGCCTGAATGTGATTCCTTGGGCAGCACCGACATAATTATTCAGCGCGGTGTAGAGCGGTACACGACTCGGGCGGACAAAATCGGCCAACTTCATCGGTTCGAGGGTGACCGTTGCTCGACCGGCAGCGGCGAGGACCGTCGCGGCTAATTCGTAGCGTGAACATGAACCCTGATTCACAAAATGATACGTCCCATACGCGTCGGTGGTGAGGAGCTGCCCGAGAGCCACAGCCACATCCCCGGCATGTGTCGGTGAACCGATTTCATCGTCGACCATCCGCAGAGACGGTTGCTCACCACTGAGACGGAGCACCGTCCGCACAAAATTCCGCGTTCCCCCAAAAAGCCAGGCAACGCGTACGACATACAAC
>CAIZHO010000045.1 GCA_903932805.1 uncultured Roseiflexaceae bacterium
TCGATACGCTTTCTTTAGTATCGTTGTCGATGCACATGGTGCAACACCTCATCATGATTGTCGTTGTGCCACCACTCATCATTTTGAGCATTCCCTCCGAAGTCGGTAGCCTCTTTCTGGTCAATCACACGGTCTTAGTCATCCTAAAAACCGTGCTCAATCCATTGCTGGTTTTTTTGGTGTTCAATGCCATTTTCGTCGGTTGGCATTTGCCTGCCAATTATGATTTGGCAGTGCGTGACCAGCAAGTCCATGTGCTCGAGCATGTGATGTTCATTTTTGGCGCGCTGATTTCGTGGTGGCCGGTATTTAGCCATCAGCCCGAGCTCCCACGATCGACACCTGGATTTCTCATGTTGTTTCTCTTTTTCATGTCACTCCCACCGACGATTATTGGTGCGTTACTCACGTTTGCCGGCTTTGTGGTGTACCCTGCATACGAAGCAGTGTCGCGTCCGTGGGGCATGAGCGCACAAGCAGACCAAGAATTAGCTGGCTTGTTGATGTGGTTGCCGGGTGGTCTCATTTACTTCGTGGTATTGACTGTGGTATTCTTTCGCTGGTTCAATCGTCCTGGCGACGATAGCATGGTATAGCAGACAAAGAGGTCTCAGATGGTTCCATTTATTCGCGCATATCCACCGAATCGACCGACCGGGAGTGTGCACGTCTGGTATGTGTTCCGGGGTGAAGACATGGTGGTCGAGGTGAACCACGGCACGCAGCCATTGGCTGGCACACCGCATGGGCCGAACGCAATAACGACCAGCGAGCAGTTTGTGCTCGGTACACAGGGCAATCTTTCTGTGTATGCAGCAGTGGTACCGGCCGATTGTGAACTCTCGGAAGGGCTACAGACGGTCCATCTGCGCACATTGATGAACCAGCAGGGTGTTACCCCAGATGTCATCATGGCTGCGAGCTATGCCAAACAGCTCGTTGAGTTCCGTACGCTCACGCGATTTTGTACCCGATGTGGTGCGCCATATCGCTCAATTCCCAATAATTGGGGTTATCGCTGTGACCCCTGTGCGTTCGAGATATTCCCCCCCGTGAGCCCTGCAATCATCGTGCTGATCTATTCGGGCGATCGTGTGCTCCTCACCACCAAGGTTGGCTGGGGTGACCGATACAGTTTAGTAGCGGGATTCACAGAGCCAGGTGAAAACTTTGAATCTTGTGTTGCCCGCGAAGTCCGTGAGGAAGTCGGGGTTGAAGTACAAAACATCCGCTATGTCGGTAGTCAATGCTGGCCGTTCCCACACCAAGTCATGGTGGGCTTCTTGGCTGAGTACAAAAGTGGTGAGATCGTGATGGATGCCGAAGAGCTCGCAGATGCGCGTTGGTTTGAACGCGATGCAATGCCGCTGACACCACCACCAACGGCAATATCGGGGCAGATACTCGATATCTGGCTCAAACGGCAAACAGAAACCGGCATGATTATCGGATTCGATCGTGTCCTTACGTAGGTCGAAACTATCAGGACCATTTCAGCTTGTTCTTATGCTTTTCTTATACTGTGTATGCCCTACGGTGGTATAGTAGAAGCATTGGTGGTGTTTGCGACGGTCATCACAATGTTGGCAACAACATCCCGCCCCACGTCGCCCCCTCTTCCTCCCGGGGCAACCCGGTTTCCTCACTCGCGCGTAGGAGCTTGCTCCTACGCGCTCCTCTTTCTGCAGTTGTGCGCAATAATCACCAAAAATCGCGTTTATGGTATAATTCTCTTTGGTCATTTAGCCAAGGAGTGAACGTGTTACGAGAATTTCGTACCGGGAATGAATATCCATACAATCGCACAACCCCGGTCAAATGGGTGATATCGCATGTTATGCGTTACCCACTCCTGCCGATTGGATTTGTGATTTTGGCAATTGTGGCCATTAGCGGGTTCACGTATACCTCCATCCAAATCCAAGAAGCGTTTGATATTATCAAAGATCGCAAGCCGATCGAGCAGTTGATTGCTGTTTCGATTGCGATTTTTGTGGTGCGTGCGGCATTCGCGTTGATCGACATGATCAACACGGTCATCCGTGAATTTTTGGCGTCTCGGATGGAACGCGATGCACGTGAAGAGTTGTACATCAGCCTGCTGAGCAAAAGTCAGACCTTTCACAACCGTCAGCGTGTCGGCGATTTGATGGCAGCTGCGACCGGCGATGTCTCACAACTCAACATGATGATTTCTCCGGGATTGAGCCTGATCATCGAGGCTACCACGCAGCTGATTACCCCTATCATTGCCATAGCTGCGGTAGATGTCCGATTGTTACCTGTTCCGCTGCTGTTTGTGGTAAGTCTAGTGTGGGGATTGCAACGCTACAACCGTCAGCTCGGCCCGGTGGCTGGGATGATGCGTGGTCAATATGGTGCGGTGAGTGCAACCTTGTCCGAAGCAATCCAAGGTAGA
>CAIZHO010000046.1 GCA_903932805.1 uncultured Roseiflexaceae bacterium
GTATAGGCGAGGCGTTCTGTCAACAGTTGTGTGCGTTCTTCGATAAATGGTGGCGCAAACCCGTTGCTTTTCAGCATCGTAAAGGCAACGCGGTCTTCAGGATTAACGTGCGTCATATCATCGAATGAAAGCTCATGCTCACCTGTGGTATCCGGATTGTAGATACCTTTTCGGCGGGCTTCGTCGAGGAGTTGATCAATCAGCAATCCTCGATTTGTCATACAGACCTCACAGTGGTGTGTTGGTTTGCTATCAGAAAACTATCAGGGTCTCACAGGCATTCACACCGTGTATTCGACTCTCCTGGTGTATAATACCCGTAATTATTTGAGTACGGAACACAAAGTGCAGAAACCACCGCGTCGCCGTTCGTTGCGTCCCGCGAAGCTCATGCGCCGCCCTAGCAAAGCATTACTCCCTAATATGACCCCGGGACGGATGAGTTCTTCGCGCGCAGCCCGGCAGGCAAACAACTGGCGTACCTACATCATCGTGGTGATTGCCCTTGCCCTGGTGGGTATTGGGGGTACGGCTGCGGTAATTCTGCGTCGTACTGATCAAGCGTTGGGTACTATACAAACCATCGACCCGCGCGTCAATACTCCAAATCCCGAGAATCAGCCGAACGTCGATACTCCTGCCGACGCTACACCATTTGTGCCTGCAACGCTCAAACAGCCGTTTACGATCCTCCTTGTTGGAGTCGACAAACGTGCAGAAGCAGTTACCGAGGGAGTACGTTCGGACACCCTGATCCTCGTGCGAATCAATCCGCAGGGGAACTGGGCAACTATGCTCTCTATTCCACGTGATTCGGTCGTACCCCTCCCGAGTGGAGCATACGGCAAAGTCAATTCGGCTTTTTCGTATGGATACTACAACGCAGAAAACTTGTACGGTGCGGGTACGTCCCAAGACGCTGGCGGTGGTGCAGCTGCTGCAGAAACCATGGAACGCTTTCTCAAAATTAACGTTGATTACATCGCACAAGTAGACTTTTATGGGTTCGAACGCCTCGTCGATAGCGTCGGTGGAGTTCTCGTCGATGTCAAACAAGCCTTAGTTGACCCCGAATACCCGACAGAAAACCACGGGGTCGAGCGTATCTACATCGCACCAGGGATCCAACTCATGGATGGCAAAACAGCACTGGTGTATGCTCGCTCACGCCATTCAACCAATGATTTCGACCGGAGTAAACGCCAACAGCAAGTCCTCAAAGCGGTACTGAGTCAAGTTCGCTCGCGTGGGCTGGCAGCGAATGTATCGTTACTGCCGAACTGGATCAGCGTCCTCGAACAAAATGTACGCACTACCTTGCCAATGGGCGATTTATCGACCATGACCGACCTTGCAGGGATCGCGAGTCGGCTTGATCCTGCTCGGATTGCCCAGTTTTCGATCAATCCAACCGATGTCCGTGTGGACAATGTCATCACATCGGATATTTACTGGAACGAAAACGACATTCAGCAACTCGTCAGAAAATGGCAAACCGGGTCAACCATCCCAGGAGTGGCCACCGTCCAAGTGCTGAATGGTACTGGAAAAACTGGTGTGGCGGGGAGCATATCAACGACATTATCGAGCAAGGGCTTTTCCGTTTTGTCCGCAGGTGATAATGCAGGAACCGACACCACAATGCTGTATGACATTGGAGATCATCCGTCAGAACGAGAGCAGCTGATTGCTGCGCTCGGGTTGAGTGCCAATCAAGTTGTGAGTAACGCCGGGCGACCTGCAGGCGCAGCAAGTGATGCAAGCATGGTGCTTGTCGTCGGTGCGGATTTCGAACAACGTTGGACCGGAGAGAACCCATGACCGTTGCTGACCCGTACCGTACTGCGCTGCACGCGCAATGGCATGCGAGCGCCGACCCTGCAATCATGGTATACGAGCGTCTTGTACTCTGGAAGGGTGCCCCCACCTTCCGCTATGGTGCTCGCCCCAAACAAGGTGCCGAGGGACTGCATAAGTCACTTTCGTCCCATTTTTCGATCTGCGCCTACCACAGCAACCCCCTGTACAACGTGTTTTGCACGGTCGGCGGGTCGTTCAACGTCATCCCAAAAAGCATGGAATCCACCGGTGATCCACGCGGTATGCGGTTTGAATATCTGCTCCACGCAGCTCAAGAACACGCAGAACTCGCCTGCGAGTTGCTGTTGATGATTGCCGAACATCCGCATGTGCACCAACGTGAAATCGGACCGGGCTATGTCCTGCCCATCGGCGAGCCGCTTATTGCGGGTTCAGCACTCGAATTCTTGTATTTTACCTATCCGTTCCTCGACGACCCACATATCTACGAGGTGAATCCTGCCGGAGAGGTCGATCACCCAAAGGCGTACATACAGACATTATGGGTGGTGCCAATTACGCGGGCTGAACGCGATTTCATCCGACAGCGCGGTGTCGAACAATTCGAAGAATTCTTGCATGCTCGTCATCGCGAACGCTACGATGCGGATTTTCTCCGCGCCAGCCTCTGCTAAAGGAGAATACTTCAGATGGATGCATATGCATCGATTGCATCGCTCTATGCCATTGACTTCGCCGACGTCTTGGATGACGTCGATTTTTATCGCTCGCTGGCACGTCACACACCAGGACCAATCGTCGAATTCATGTGTGGGAGCGGCCGCGTCTGTGTTCCGCTGGCATGTGATGGGCATACCGTGACTGGTGTCGATATTTCGGCTGCAATGCTCAGCCATATCCCTGCGCATACCCAATACCGAGCATCGCTCCCATTGACCACTATTCAGGCAGATATGACCGAGTGGCAACCTGATCAGAAATACGGGCTAGCACTAGTGGCGTTGAATTCATTCATGCACCTCCAGACAACAGCCGAACACCTCGCTGCACTTCAAGTCGCACATCGGGCGCTCCGCCCTGGTGGCACGCTGGTCATCGATTTGTTCAATCCCGACATGCGCCATCTGCCGGATTACAAAGGCGATTTGGTGCTCGACAAACAATTCGAGATGCCAGATGGTCGGGTCGTGCAGAAGTTTGTTGCGCAATGGAGTGACACCGCCCAGCAACGCATCCACGTGGTATTTATGTATGACATCAACGATGCAACACAGCGAATACAGCGCGTCAACGCAAGCTTCGCGATGCGCTATTTTTGGCGCTTCGAACTCGAGCATCTGCTCGCTCGGGCTGGCTTTGCTGTTACTGATGTCTATGGAAATTATGACTTAGCCCCGTATGATGCCGAAAGCAGTCAGCTTATCGTCGTCGCCCAGCGAGACAAAAAGCGCTGAAAGCGCCTCGAGTGGTATAATACGAGCCTATTCTGTGTCAAATCGATTGACGAAGGGGAAAACATGTATCGAACGCATACCTGCGGACAGCTACGCGCAGAGCACGCTACCACCGTGGTGACATTGGCCGGCTGGGTTCATCGTCGTCGTGACCACGGCCCGTTAATCTTTATCGATCTCCGCGACCGCTATGGTCTGACACAGGTGGTTTTTGATGCCGCCTATGATGCTGCAGTGCATGCAATTGCATCAGAAGCCCGTAGCGAATATGTCTTGCGTGTGACCGGGACCGTCCGCTTGCGCCCCGCCGATGCTGTCAATCCCGACATCGCCACTGGCGCCATCGAAATGGTTGCCACTGCCGTCGAGGTCCTCAATGCAGCCAAACAAACGCCACTATTAATCAACCGTGACGGCAACGAAGAAGAACCACTGCGCCTCAAATATCGTTATCTCGACCTGCGCCGAGAACGGATGCAGCGCAATCTCATCATGCGACATCGCTTTGTCAAGTTCATCCGCGACTTCTTGGATGCCGAACATTTCGTCGAAATCGAAACGCCGATTCTGACCAAATCAACACCCGAAGGTGCACGCGATTATCTTGTTCCTAGTCGCGTCCATGAAGGTGAATTCTTTGCACTCCCGCAGTCCCCACAACAAATGAAGCAACTGCTCATGGTGGCAGGCTACGACCGGTATTTTCAGATAGCCCGTTGCTTCCGCGACGAAGATCTGCGGGCAGACCGGCAGCCCGAATTTACCCAACTCGACATGGAAATGTCGTTTGTCGACATGGAAGACATCATCGATGTGGTCGAGCGCTTGTTCACCGCAATGGTCCCCGCTGTGGTCCCACACAAGCGTGCCATTACCCCGTTCATGCGCATGTCGTATGATCAGGCCGTCGAACGCTATGGTTCAGATAAACCAGACCTACGGTATGGCCTCGAGTTGGTCAATTTGAGTGGTGTTTTGGCGCATACACCGTTTCAAGTCATCCAGAATGCATTGAGCACCGGCGGCACCGTCAAAGCAATCCGAGTGCCGGGTATTGCGGGCTACTCGCGCAAACAAATCGACGAATTGACCGATATCGCCAAACAGAACGGTGCCAAAGGGCTGCTCTGGGCTGCGATCCCCGCAGAAGGTGGCGACGTACGGTCGTCGTTTGCCAAAAACGTCGAAGCAAACGAGATGCAAGCTATTTTGACCGCCACCGAAACGACCGCCGGCGACATGGTGCTCATGGTCGCAGACAGCGTCAAAGTGGTCAATGCTGTGCTCGACAAGCTCCGCCGCGAATGTGCGCATCGCTTGAACCTAGCTGACCCTAATCTGCTCGCATTTGCATGGATTATTGACTTCCCATTGGTGGAATGGAACGAAGGCGAAAACCGTTGGGACGCAGCACATCATCCATTCACCGCCCCGCTCGACACCGACGTTGGCTTGATGGACACCGATCCCGCCGCGGTCCGTGCAAAGGCTTACGACCTTGTGTTGAACGGGTACGAAGTCGCTAGCGGGTCGGTCCGTATCCACCAGCGGGCTGTCCAACAAAAACTGTTTGATTTGTTGGGTATTAGTCGTGAGACATCCGAACTCCAGTTCGGTCACATGCTCGAGGCGTTCGAGTTTGGTGCACCGCCACATGCGGGTATCGCGCCGGGGATCGATCGCATCGCGATGATTCTCGCCGATGAACTGACCATCCGTGAAGTCGTGGCGTTCCCCAAGACCCAACAAGCCCAAGACTTAATGATGGGAGCTCCGTCACCTGTCGACGAGCGTCAATTGCGCGACCTGCATATCAAACTCCGCTA
Source organism: uncultured Roseiflexaceae bacterium (assembly GCA_903932805.1). Lineage (GTDB taxonomy): Bacteria > Chloroflexota > Chloroflexia > Chloroflexales > Roseiflexaceae > UBA965. The sequence goes on from CAIZHO010000046.1 coordinate 5,102, forward strand.
GCAATCGCTACGCCCGCTGTGGAATCCACGGCGGGCGTTTTTTCAGGAAGGGCACTCGAATGAAGCTCTATACCAAAACAGGCGACGACGGCGAGACGGGGTTGTGGGGTGGGTTGCGGGTATCCAAAGACACCATTCGAGTACATGCATATGGTACCGTCGATGAGTGCAATGCAGCCATCGGTCTCGCCCGCGCGCATGGCACGGTCGACGCACTCGATTCGTTCCTCGCGGCGATCCAAAATCAACTCTTCGTCGTTGGGTCCGACCTCGCTACGCCGGGTGATGCTGCGAACATTCCACGGGTGCAATCTGCGGATGTCGATTCACTCGAACACGCTATTGATTCACTCGAAGAGACATTAGCGCCGCTCACCCAATTCATTTTGCCCGGCGGGAGTCTCGTGGCAGCACAACTTCACATGGCCCGAACGGTTTGTCGCAGGGCAGAGCGGTATGTCGTGACACTAGCGCGTGAAGAAGCCTGTAATGCGGTCATTGGCATCTATCTGAATCGTCTGTCCGATTTCTTGTTTGTGGCCGCACGCGCAGCCAACCATGCCGCTTCTATTCCCGATGTTCCGTGGAAGAGCCCGCGCACATCGGCGTGAGGAACCATCATGCACATTAGTGGACTGTACATTTATCCGATAAAAGGATGCCGCGGGATCGCAGTCGACACTGCTGCGGTGCACGACATTGGGCTCGAACACGACCGCCGTTATATGGTGGTCGATGAGAACAACCGATTTGTGTCTCAACGCGAGCACCCCGCGATGGCACGCATTGGAGTGACCCAAACAGCGAC
>CAIZHO010000047.1 GCA_903932805.1 uncultured Roseiflexaceae bacterium
CGCACGGCGTCTGCGGAGCCGACGCACAGACACGTTTGGTGCGGTGTGCCGGCCCTCCGGGTTTTCGCATATACCAATCCTCACAAACGGCAATGGTCAGCCACGCGTAGCCGGGTTATAATACACAGAGTTTCGCTTGAGAGGTCCCGACAATGGCGCGTGTAATGGTCGCAATGAGCGGCGGTGTCGATAGTTCTGTGGTGGCAGCAATGCTCCACAATGCCGGTCACGAGGTCACGGGTGTGACGATGCATCTGTGGGAGGGCGACGGCGACAAAATGGTCGAAAGCCGTTGCTGCTCGATGGAGATGGTGTCGGGCGCACGGCGCGTCTGTGCGCAATTGGGTATCCCTTATTATGTCTTTAACTACCAAAAAGACTTCAAAAAACACGTCATCAACTACTTCGCTGACGAATATAGCAACGGAATGACGCCCAATCCGTGCATGGCCTGCAACCGCGATCTCAAGTTCCGCGTGTTGCTCGAACGCGCCGAACTCCTGGGGTTCGATGCACTCGCCACCGGGCACTATCTCCAAAACACGTTCGATGGCACGCAGTGGCGCATGTACCGTGGCAATGATATACGCAAAGATCAGTCCTATATGCTCCACATGCTGGGCCAAAAGGAACTGTCGCGGCTGATGTTCCCTCTGGGTGCGATGACCAAACCCGAAGTGCGTGTGCTGGCGAGCCAACTCGAGCTGGCCACTGCCGAACGCCCCGAAAGTCAAGATATCTGCTTTGTCCCCGATCGCGACTACCGGTCGTTTGTCAAAAGTCAGCGTCCTGATGCATTCGCAGCGGGCAACATCGTCGACCAACAGGGCACAACCGTAGGCACACACCAGGGCATCCCGCTGTACACCGTCGGGCAACGCAAGGGCTTGGGGTTGGCAGTCGGCACGCCGTTGTTTGTGACGCACATCGATGCACAATCCAACACCATTGTGGTCGGCCCCCAGACAGACCTCAAAAAAACCACCATCCAGGTCGACCGGGCGACATACGTCGCAGGCACGCCACCGGACAATCAGTTTAGCTGCCTCGTGCAGAGTCGCTCGCATGCGCCCGCAGTCGCAGCGCAGGTGACGGTGACCGGTGCACAGACGGCAACGGTCACGTTCGACGAACCCCAAGACGGTATTTCTCCCGGGCAGTCTGCGGTGTTCTACGCAGACACCGAGGTTATCGGAGGCGGGCGCATCCTCGTATAGCTACATGCCACCTTTTCTGCTCGTATTGATTATTCTGACGACGTTCCATGCCGCGCTTGCACATGCCTGCGTCGGGACCACGGTACTCCAGCTCCCCGTCTTTTGGTTGGCCACGCTCGCAGGTGCCGCGATTGTCTATGGCACCGGTCTGAGTGTGCACCCGCTGTTCCCAACCTACGGGACCGTGCATGTCATCGAAGTCAGTATCGGTGGCTGGCTTGCGCTCTACCCGACCATTCGCGCCACGACCCGCCTCTAGGAAGGACCCTGTATGAACGACTATCCAATCAATCCCAAACCCGAATCCGCAGGCATGAACCGTGCATTGGTTATTGGCGGCGTCATTCTGGCAGTCGTGGTGGTGGTCATCATCGTGCTCGCGGTCATCTACCCAGGCTTCCGCGAGGCGTTGCGCGACTTCTCGATTATCATCCTGGCGCTGTTCCAACTCATTGGCGCAATCGTCATGGCGTTGGTTGCTATCGCGCTGCTGTATGCAGTACGCGCAATCGACAAAAGCACCCGGTTGACCTTGGTACCCAAGCTCGAAGAACTCAGCACCAAGCTCGACGACGTGCTCGCCAATACCAAGAGTGTGACCGCCGACGTCAAAAAATCTACCGCTGCAGTCACCACCACGGTGTCGATTATCAGCGAAGAAATCGTCGGACCGGCGATCCGCGTGTCGGGCTACATCCAAGGCATCAAAGCCGC
>CAIZHO010000048.1 GCA_903932805.1 uncultured Roseiflexaceae bacterium
TCGAGTCGGCATGCCATGACGGAGTGGGCAGGGGCGAGGTCATCATGCCCCGCGAAGCGGGGTACTCGCCCGCAGAATACACCTCGCCCACAGAAAAACCACGCGGCATGCTATGACGGAATTGGGTGCATGGATGCCAGCCAAGATGCGGGAGGGCGGGGCTTATTGCAATAAGCCCCGCTCAAAAAAATGCAACCGGATGAGGATGGCACGCCGACAGAGAGCATCGTATTGATGGCACGGTCGTCGAGTCGGCATGCCATGACGGAGTGGGCAGGGGCGAGGTCGTCATGCCCCGCGAAGCGGTGTACTCGCCCACAGAAAAACCACGCGGCATGCCATGACGGGGTTGGGTGGAGGACAATATCCGATTCCCCCATCACACTGCCACCCGGGTATAATGGACATATCAATTGTCAAAGAGGTATGTGTGGGTCACATTGACGTCAGTGAGTTGTACTATTCGTTAACCGACGGCCGGGTGCTGTTGCGCGACGTGAATTTTCGCATTGGGGATGGTGCCAAGGCCGCCTTCGTCGGCCCCAACGGCACCGGCAAGACTACGCTGGCGCGGATGATCGCCGGCGACATCGCTGTCCAAGAAGGCAACATCGTCACCTCGGGTGGCCTGGGCATCATGCGCCAGTTCATCGGTTCGGTGCGCGACGAGTCGACGCTCCGCGACTTGCTCATCTCGATTCTGCCCCCAGGCCAGCGCGAGGCCGGCCAAAAACTGGTCGCCGCCGAACGGCTGATGAACAGCGAAGGCAGTGAAGATTCGCAAATGGCCTATGCCGAGGCCATCACCGAGTGGGGCGACATCGGCGGCTACGACCAAGAAGTCCTGTGGGACGTCGCCTGTATGTCGGCCTTCGACCAGCCCTTCGACGCGATGGCCGAACGCCGCGTCAATACCTTCTCGGGCGGCGAACAAAAACGCATCGTGCTCGAAGTCCTCTTCCGCGGCCCGGACGAGGTCCTCCTCCTCGACGAGCCCGACAACTACCTCGACGTGCCCGGCAAGCGCTGGCTCGAGGATCAGATCGTGTCGAGCCGCAAAACGATTTTGTTCATCAGCCACGATCGTGAGCTGCTCAACAAAGCCGCCACCCGCATCGTGACCTTCGAATACGGCGCCAAGGGCAACACTGTCTGGGTCCACGGCGACGGCTTTGGGACGTGGAACGACGCCCGCCAGGCCCGCCACGAACGCTTCGCCGAACTGTTGCTGCGCTGGAACCAAGAGCGTGAGCGCCTGGTCGAACTGGTCAAAACCCTGGCCATCCAGGCCAAGAGCAGCCACGCCATGGCACCCAAATACCGTGCCATGCAGACGCGCCTCAAGCGCTTCGAGGACGATGGTCCGCCCGAGGCACCACCACAAGTCCAAAACGTCAAAGTTCGCCTGCGTGGCGGGCGCACCGGCGTACAGGTGGTCATCACCAAGGGCCTCGTGCTCGAGAACCTGACCAAACCCTTCGACCTCGAGCTCGACTTCGGTGACCGCGTGGCTATCTTGGGCGGTAACGGCACCGGCAAGTCGCACTTCTTGCGACTACTGGCCGGCGATCCGACGGTGCATACCGAGGGCTCGTGGCGGCTCGGATCGCGCGTGATCCCGGGCTTTTTTGCCCAGACGCACGCCCATCCTGAGTTCATCGGCAAGAGCCTGCTCGACATCCTGTGGACCAAGAATTCACTCAACTTGGCCGCCGCCATGGGCAAACTGCGGCGCTACGAACTGACCCAACAGGCCGAGCAGAAGTTCGAGACCCTATCCGGCGGCCAGCAA
>CAIZHO010000049.1 GCA_903932805.1 uncultured Roseiflexaceae bacterium
CGCCGAACGCGCCAGCATCAATGCCCTCATCCGCCTCAAAATTCCTATTTTGACGGCGAGCGAGGTCGAACGCGCCTTCCGCAACAACATACGCTGGTTCAAACGCTGGCGCTTGTCGCGTGACATCCCACTCACTCACCAAGAGATTGTCGAAATCCTCGAAGAAACAGAAGACGACCCCAAAGGCGACTACGAAGGTATGTAGCCCTCTCTATCCACAGAAAGCCGGCCGCGCCTGCGCGGCCGAGACCCCATCAGCATCCCCTCCCCACAGACACCTGCCGCCCTCACATGGCGCATGCCAACTGCGCCGCTTCAGCATGTCACATGATGCGTCCGCACCGCACAGGATGCTCATTCTCATGACTACCGCTGCCTCATGCCCGTGCCGGTTGGGCACACCGCACTGCAATACCAACGGAGTATGGTAGCGCAAACACATCCAGCGCCGCAGTGACCCAAAGCACAAACACACAACGCCCGGTACGAACATCATCGTACCGGGCGTTGTGATGCCATCCGTGCCTAGACGCCGACGACCCCTTCGATGCGATCTTCGATGTCTGCGTAGATTTCTTGGAGCTTGGCAATCGTCGCATCGTCGCTCTGCCACAGGCCGCGGCTGTTGGCCTCGAGCAGCCGCTGCACGGCAGCTTTTGCGGCATGAGGGTTAGCAGCGGTGAAGCGACGGCGGACATCTTCGTCCATGATAAACGTGTCAGACATCCCGTCATATACCCAGTTTTCGACCGAATCTCCGACGGCACTCCAACCCATCACATTGGTAAACCGATTGGCAATCTCAGTTGCACCCGCATACCCCTGCGCAAGCAGTGGCTCAAACCAGCGCGGATTGAGGATTTTGGTACGGGCTTCGACCGTTATCATCTGCTTGGCGCTGGTGATAGTCGTTTTGCCCGTATATGTCTCGGCATAGCTCAATGGGACCGTGCGCCCGCTTTCGTAGCTCGCAGCCAATTGCACAGCTCCGCTGTGACCGTAATAATGCTGCATGTCGGTCAAGCCGTATTCGACGCTGTCGATGGCTTGGAAGACGTGCTCAACCGTGCCGAGCAGACTGCGATAGGTCGCTTGGGCAGCCACACCGTTCCGCTTGCCGCCATACGCAAAGCCACTACGTTTGATATAGATCGAAGCAAGATCAGATTTGCTTTCCCACTGACTTTCGTCGACGACCATATCGACGCCCGTGCCGTATTCGCCTTGGGCCTGGGTGAACAATCGTGCCGTTGCAGCCTCGAAGCTTTGCCCTTCCTGCTGCATGGCAGCCACGTGTGCTTTGATTGGGTTCATGTCTATCGGCTCATCGGCACGTGCGGCGCGCACTATCAGGTCGTCCATCAAATCGAGAATCATCGGGAAGTTGTCGCGGAAGATGCTGCTGATATCCAGTACCACATCGACCCGTGGCCGACCGAGCTTGTTCAGCGGCAACAAATCATAGCGGAATATCTTGCCTTGGCCATCGCGAGCAGGGACTGCACCGATTAACCCCAGCACCACGCCGATGCTTTCGCCTTCGCTTTTGATCGTATCCAAAGCCCAGAGGGTCATCGACACGGTAGCGGGCATCGCACCGTTATCGGCGATGTGCGATCGAATCAATTGGTCGGCCATCTGCTGCCCGCGGAGCAGTGCTGCATCGCTCGGTAACCGCCAGGGGTCGATACCATGGATGTTCCGACCACTCGGCAATGCTGCCGCTCCACCACGGATCGGGTCAGCACCATGACCAGGCAGGATGTACCCGCCGTCGAGTGCATGCATGACGACATCGATTTCGTCACCGCTTTCTTCCAGGCGGATCAACATCTCACGGCCGTGACTGACCATTTCGGACACATGTGCGGGCGTAGGCTTATTGAAGTAGGTGTTCCAAAACACATCTGATGCTTCACGGCCGTACACAACCTTCGACACAAATTCGGTGCGCACCGTCGGTGCAGAGCCGACATCAACGCCATGTTCGAGGATCGTCTGCAACAAGCCATTCTGGCCCATCCGTGGGATGTCGAGGGCTGCCTCGACGAGGGCAATCGAGCGATCACGTGATACACGCTGACCCATCACATGCAGACCATCCAAGATCAAGCGCTGTTCGAGGTCATCGAGGTAGCGGGTCAGTCGCATCCGATAAGCACCATCTGGCTCACCAGTACGCATTGGTACCTCGGGCACCAGCGGTGCGAGGTCTATGGCGGGCGTCGTCCCACTCAATTGGTGCCGTAGCTGAGCCAGCTGCTTGTACAGGCCAGCACGCGCATAGGGTGGAATAAGGTGGCTAATCACGGCTGCACCACCACGCCGTTTGGCAATCGCCGACTCGGCAGGATTGTTGAGCGGGTAGAGATACAGCTGCGGCACATCACCCATCACGATGTCTGGCCAGCACTCGCCGGTCAGACCGAGTTGCAACCCAGGCAACCACTCGGCAGTGCCATGCATACCGACATGCACGATGGCATCGGCCTTCCAGATATCAATCAAATAGCGATAGAACGCCACGTATTGGTGATGTGGGGCGTAGTCATGGTCAAACAGCATCCGCATCGGATCGCCGGGGACTGCAAGCGGCGGTTGCACGCCCACAAACACATTGTCGAAGTGCATCCCGTCGAGGCGGATGGCATCACGACCAGCGGGTGCAATATCGCCCGGCATGCTCCCCCATTTATTGTCGATCCGACGCAAAATCGAATCTTTGATGACTGCACGCAGGTCGGTCACCGGCACCGCGACGTGTTCGCCTTGGCCACCCTCCATGGTCGCCATCCGTTTGGCCAGTGCATCGGGTGAGGCGGGGAACTCACCGACCACGTACCCATCTTGTTTCAGCCGGGTCATCAATGCATGCAATGTCGCCGGCACATTGAGCAATGCGGCGGTGCCGAGCCGACCCAACCCTGGCGGATAGTTGTACACCACGAGTGCGATTTTGCGTTCACTCGGGGCTTTGCGGCGCAGATTCGCCCATTTGGCTGCGATGGTTGCGACGCGTTCTACACGATCGGGGACCGTGACAATTTTGTCGTTTTCGATTGCACCAATGACAATCGGCGAAATGCTCCCGTCCATTTCGGGCAGGTCATACATAATCACCGCCTGCATCGGCGCCACACCACTATCGGTCCATTGTTCGAGATTTTGCATCAACAACGGTTGCGCAACCATGTAGGGGACGTTGATGGCACTCATGATTTCGGCAGAGGTCTCTGCATGCGCACCCGGGCGGGTCGACCCCGCGGGGCCCCCTACAAAGGCACATCCCCTCGTGCTGACAATGAAGTCTACCTTTTCTTTTGCGACCCACTCACGCAGTGCAACATGGGCCTCGATGCCGCTCACAAAAATGGGCAATACCGCCAACCCTTTGGCTTCGAGGGCACGGATCAGGTCATGCGGATAGGTTTGTTCTTGGAGCAAATGCTTGCGAAAGACCATCAACGCAACCAGCGGTTGGCCGCGACGATAATGTTTGCTCTTGAGCGCCCAGCGCATATAGTCGGTGTTTGACTCGAACAACTCAGCACTATCGGGGTGGAAGCAGCCCATCTGCGGGATCATCCGTGGCGCAGTCACCGTCATCGAAACCCCGAGACAATCGCGCAAAATCAATCGAATCATTTGCGCAAGATTGGTCGCGTCTGGCTGATTCCAATAAATATTCACACTCAACCACGTGCGGAAGTCCTTGAGTTTAGCAGGCATCAGTGGGAGCAACTTGGCCGCAGCCTTGGTGAGTTTGGTATACGCGTACAGCGTATCTTCATCACGTCCTTTGGTAATCAACCGGAGAATTGCCTGCATGGGTTTGGGCAAGCCAGACTTCTTGTTGGGGTCGATCTGATAATCCCCGACTTTGGTCAGCCCCATCACCTCTGGCATACTTTCATAACAAAACACTGTCTGGACGCCTGCGCGTTTGATCTGCGCAGCCAACCAATCCGCTTGGTCGCGATCATTGATCAGCGAAATAAAGACGACATCTGCCTGGGCAATCGCTTTTTTGAGTGTCTCATCACGATCTGCCACATGGCCATCATGGAAGCGCAGAATACGCACCGCTACACCACCTGCGGTCAACAGCTTCTGGACTTCGGTCCAGACATGCGCATTGAATCGCTCCATGCCGTTGATCATCGTAATGGTCTTCATGTGGTTATCCTTCCGACTGTTCCATCGGCACTGATGGATTGAATTCTGTGGGTAAGTGCGTATAATACATACATGCATTGAGAAGGAGGTGTCACATGGCACAAACAATCGTGTTGTTGCTGGTCGTGCTGGGGTTCTTCTTGCCACTGGCCTACTCGATCCTGATGACCTGGATCGACGGAGCTACCGAGCAGTCCCACCACTAAGGCAGGTGGCCCAATCCAACCAACCCACGCAGCTTCGGTTGTGTGGGTTTTGTTATGCAAGTGCCACCGCCGTCTGTGCAATATCGGCGCCGCTCGCATTGGGCAAATAGATGTATTCGCCGGCGAGTTTTTCGGCCAGCACACGGCCTTCACCGCGGCTCAGGTAGTTCCGTTGGGTATCGATGACCACCGACTTGATGCCTGCCGCAGCGACCGCGGCAGCGAGTGTGGAGATTTCGGCCTCGATTGCGACACCTGCCTGCAATCCGACATTCCCGCGTCCGTCGGTCAAAAACAACGCCACACACTGCTGAATCCCTTTTCCCCGTGCCTGCTTGGCTACCTCGATGGTCCCCAACAGTGCCGCAGCCAAGGGAGTCGTGCCGCCCGTCGGCAAGATATCAAGCGCACGACGCGCGAGTTCGACGCTTTGTGACGCCGGCAAAAGGACATCGCACTGTACCCCGCGGAACGCAAGCAATGCCACTCGATCACGATGCACATATGCTTGCTGCAAGAGGGTCTGCACCGCGCCTTTTGCTTGTCGCATCCGGTTGAGTGCCATGCTCCCGCTCGCATCGACTACAAAGCAGAACAAGACCCCGGCTTTGGAACGAAACTCTTTGACGCGCACATCGTCCACACGCAAGAGAATCCGTCGTGCAGAGCGTGCATTCTTGTGACGCAACGGCTGCCACGGAGCTGCAGCCCGTAACGTGGACGGCACATCGATCCGCGCCCGCCGCGGGTCGCCTGCTGTGCTGCGGATGTGACGACCGCGGGTTCCGTTGGTTGCACCGCGCGATCCCGCACGCCCCCGCCGAATCGTGCGAAAAGGCAAATCGTTGAGGCTCATCGGCAGCTCCGTCAGTAACGCAGCCATCACCTCCTCGGTCGGTGGCGTCAGTTCCTGGGGTGCCGGTTGTTGCTCGGCCTCGTGCTCATCGTCGTCTGGTGGGGATGCATCTGCAGCCGGCGGTGGTGGTGGCGGTGGTGGTTGTTGCGCAGTCGACGCTGGCTCTGGTGGGAGCACATCACGGGTAGCTCGTGGCAGCACAACAAACCTGGCAGCTACATCGAGGTCGGCGCTCGAGACACTGGTGCGCAAATCGAGGGCTGCAGCAGCGCAGGCAACGGCACACGCAAACACATCGACGCGGTGTCCTTCGACACCGGCTCGCAAAGCCAAATCAACCAATGCATATTGCTGCTCGGAGGTTATCACTACCTCGGGGAGCAATGCCCGTGCCTGATCAATCAACGCGGCATCGAGGGTCGCGAGTTCGTGCCAATGATCGTACGCAGGATGATGATGATGCATCAACACATCACGGCGCTCCGTTGCACTACTCTGCCCGGGTAACATGACCAACAAGCCGATGCGATCAAGGAGGTGCCGTCGTGGCAGGCCTTCGGCTGGGTCATACGTACCAATCAGGCGAAATCGGCATGCAATCTGTTGACTCATACCTTCACGTTCGAGCTGGACCGACCCAGTATCGAGTGCGCCCAGGAGGATGTTCACCACCGAGTCCGGCAACAGATTCAACGCATCTGCATACAGCACCCCGCCATCTGCACGTGCCAACACCCCACTCCGTGCAGTGCGCGCGCCGGTCCGCAAGGTCGCCTCAATATCAATACCACCAAGTAACGCTTCTTCGTCGCTCCCCAGTGGCAACTCGACAAACGGTGACCGGGTCCCAAACAAGCCGACACTTGCCCGAGCAAGCGAGCTTTTGCCGGACCCGACAGACGCACCAATCGCAATCCCACCCAAGCGCGCATCGACGGCCAGCAGGCGTATAGCCTCGAGCGCGGTGTCGATCCCTATCAGTCCTGCCATGGGCATTGGGTGTGCCATTGTATCTATCCTCGTCCAGCACGGGAAGGTGGAAAAAAACAGAATCGCAACCGGAACAGAGCACGCGTCTGATCGTGACTCGATGGAGTGCACCCGCTGCGTTCGTGCGCCGTCGTGAAGTGGTTCATGGGATGTTTAGCGCATTGACATGGGATGAATCTATTGAGTGCTATTATAGCACCGGAACATTCATCGAGACCGTACAACTGCAAAACAAACACTGCACAATAGATGTACATTCGATCAGACAAGACGTTTTTTCCATGTTATGTGCTGTTTTCGATTGTAAAAAACTCTCATAATTGTGCAAATTCTTTGCAAATGCCGGCAGTCCCAGTAACTGGGGACTTTGGTATAGTAGTGACACACACGTTGTGAAATTTGGAGAACGCGACACATGCAGATAGTCACCATCTCAGGAAGTATCCGAACGACATCATTGAATCGTGCATTGCTCATCGAATTGGGCCGTATCATCCCTGCCCCACATCAGGTACACATGCTCGAAATAGCGGATTTGCCGCACTACAGCGAAGACCACGAGGCACCGGCACCGGCAGCAGTGACCGCGTTCCGGACGGCAATCCAAAACGCCGATGCACTGGTCATTGCAACGCCCGAGTACAATCATGGCTACCCAGGGACGCTCAAGAATGCCCTCGACTGGGCGTCACGACCCTATGGCCGCGGTGCCCTGAGCGGCAAGCATGTCGCCGTCATCGGCGGTGGCGGTGGCACCGGCGGCATTCGTGCGCAGGTCCAATTGCGGCAAGTCCTGAACGGATGCGGTTGTCATGTGTTGCCACGACCCGAGCTCGCCGTGCGCTTCCACGAAGCGTTCAAGGACGGCGTATTGGTCGACCCAAAAGTTAGCGAAATGCTCGGCCGTATCGGTGATGCACTCATCGCACAAGCGAGCCGCGGCTAAACCACCCGCGTGCGTCCTGCCCTCACCAGCAGTCGCTGCCCAGAAGGAGATGCGATGCATACCATTTTTGTCGGCTCCAATAGTGGTGCATTCGTGGTGTCATGGGTTGACACCATTGCCGATGCAACCATCGTGCATCTCGGCACCGAGCCGGTCATTGCGGCAGCGACTATCCCCGGCCGTGGGGTGCTGTGCGCCGTGTACAACTCCAACGAGGATCACGGGCATTCACGATTGCTCTGGTTCAACGCCGACACACAGACGTTGACCGCAGCGAGTGACACGCTCGTGCCGCGCGTGACCTGCATCGGGATTGCCGATGGATTGATACGCGTGGGGACCGAAGGTCATCACCTCTACACCCTCGACGAAGAAGTCCTCACGCGCGACGAAGAATTCGACGCGGTCCTGCGCACCGAGCAATTGTTCGAAAGCAATTATGGTGCTGCGATCTCACAAATTACCAGTGACCCGACCACGGGGCACGGGATTATCGCGGTCAGCACGGGCGGATTGTGGGTACACCGCGATAACAACTGGGAAGTCATTGATCATCCCGATTTCCTCCGTGCAGACGAACAGAATGACTGGCTCGAGCTGCGCTGTGTGCATGGCGTTTCGGCAGGCATGCACGGTGACATGCTCGTGCAGTTCCACCTCGGGCTCAAATTACATGATGGGCGGCACTGGTTCGATGTCGAAAAACCCGGTCATA
>CAIZHO010000050.1 GCA_903932805.1 uncultured Roseiflexaceae bacterium
ACGTGACTCCGCAGCAATCCCTTCGTGGACATTTGCGCCGATGCTTGTGGCAGATCGTACCAGTTGAATCAACAATGGTCTCAGTGTATAGTCGTTGGCTTGTACTCTGTAGATCAGGAGTACCCTCAGCGCAAATGCGTAACTCTTGTCCACAACGATGTTCGGCTTCTGCATGACTGCTCCTCTGCATAGCATTGCGCGAAGCGTCATTCATGTGAGTTCCCAACTACATGCCAAAAAACGTGCATGCAATGTCTGATAATTGATAACTGATAACTGATAACTACTACCTCATTCCTCGCTGTATTTTTCGTCGCGCCAACGGAGCACCGGCACCTCAACCAGCCGATAGCTCAACGTCGCCAAAAGAACTGCACCACCAAGGTACACAACGACATTGCGTACCCACTCAGTCCAGGTCGTCGCAGACCCAAACCACAGGTGCACGCGCTGTTCCCACATGCTGTGATAGAGGTAGAGCGAATAGCTGATGAGTGCCAACGAGCGTACCACCCAATCGCGACGTGGTCCACCGAGGGTCTGCCAGCGTTCGAGTGCGGGGATGAGCAGTGCAGCCCCGATGGTCATAGCCGTGTGCCCGAGCACGATGCTCGCAACCAGCCAGCGTGGCGCATCCACCAACACCATCACGCCGACAGCGGCACACATCAGTCCCACCGGAGCGCCATGTGCTGCCATCCAGGCATACCACTCAGCCCGATGGACACGTATGACGGCGATGAGCACGCCCCAGATCATCGCGTCGAGGCGAGCATAGATGGCATAACTGACATTGCCCGCGATGTCGGCGGGGAGCATCAGCGCCAGTGCAGTCCGCACGGCAAAGGCAGTCAATCCAATCAGCGACAACGCCACCATGTATGCGCGTATCCCGGGGAGGAGCCGGAGCAACGGTAACAACACGAGGGGGAATAGCAGATAAAACGCTTCTTCGGCACCGAGGCTCCACCAAAAGCCCATCTCACTGGGGAGGACCGCCGGATTCAGTGTGGCGACAAAGAAGATACTCTGGAGGTAGCCACCGATATCGCGCGGCGCGGCGATCAGCCACACCACCACTGCCGATACGTAGGCTGCCGGCAAGGTGCGTAACCAACGCCGCGCCCAAAAGCGCCGCACGGCATCCCAGTGACGAAATCGCGGCAATCCCCGCAGCAAAATCGCCCCGATGAGATAGCCGCTGAGGGCAAAAAAGATGTCAACACCGACATCGCCGGCGCTGACAAACCAGCGAAAGATCGTGCGCTCGCTGTTCCAGCTGGGGAACAACAACGGCAACCCGTGTGCCACCACCACACAGCCGACCGCTACGGTGCGGAGCAGATCCAAGCCGATACGCCGGCCCTGGACACTCTCGTCCACTGTAGTAGGGCGCGTCGGCCAAAGCGCTGCCAGCACCATCAGGATGCTCCACAGCTCGCGCCATGGCGACACCAACAGCAATGTCGGATTGGCATAGCCGGTCGCCAACTCTTGCTGGAGCATCACCAACTGAAGCGTCGCTAGCGCACCCCACGCTCCTGCACCGAGCCATCCACGACGCCACATCCAGAACGCCGCAGCAATGAGCGGGAGCATCCACTGAAGCACCACCCAGAGAACCCGCATGGGCGGAAGTGCCAATCGTGTATTGGTCAGCGCACCGATACGCACCCCGAGCGCGCGCCGATCGCCAGCCACGACGGTTGTGGGACTCTGGATGCGTAGCTGCGCGTTCGGTGCGCTGACTGCGTCAAGGAGCATCATGGTGCGCGGTTGTTGCGTCACCACGAGTTCCACACGCTGGGTGTTGATTGTCACCCCAACCGCGACCGGTGCATCGGTCGGAGCATGCATGGTCATGGTAATCATCCGCCAGTCGGCCCAACCATGGCGGTCGCGTGCCACGCGGGCATCCCCGTTGCTCCAGGCTGTGCCCCCTTCGTCGCCCCACACCCCCTGCACCGCCAGCGGATCGCCCACAGCTATCGTGTGACGCACCGGCGCCCAAACAGTCATCTGCACCGCTCCAAAGATGGCGATGCAGATGCCAATCAAATACGCCAGGATGGGTAACAAACGATGCATGCGGGTGTTCTATCTGCGCAAGGTGAACTGTCGTCACTATACCAAAGAAGAACCCGGGGGTTCACGAATCCTTTTCGGGGTAGTGTTTGTCGCGCCAGTGTAAAAACGGCGTCTCGACCCAATAAAAGCTCAGTCCGGCGAGCACAAATGTCATCGTCAAATAGAGCCCCAACAACCCGAGCATCTGTGGCACCGAGTCAGACGACCCAAACCAGATATGGGTGCGGTGCATCGCCATAGTGTGATACAGGTACGCCGAATAACTCACCAAAGCCGCCCAGCTTATCGCTCGATCAGCCACGCCCCAGCCGAGCGTGCGGATCTGCTCGAGGCGCGGCAACAAGAGCGCCGACCCCAACGTCGCCAATACGTGTGAGAACAGCAGCGTCGCCATAAACCAGCGTTGTGGGTCGAGCGCGAGCATGTACCCTACCGCAAAAACAAATATGCCGGGTGCGACCCCATGCACGGCCAGCCATTTGAACCATTCGGGCCGGGCGCTCCGTACCCAGGCAATCACAATGCCCCATAGCATCGAGTCTATGCGTGCATACGGCGCATAATCGAGATTGCCGGCAACCTCAGGCGCGAGCACTAACCCACCGACCAGTCGCACCACAAACGGTACCAACCCGAACACCGCCAACGTCAGCACAAATGCCCGTTGCGCGGGGAAGCGTTTGACGGTGACATACAGCAATAAGGGGAACAAAAGATAGAACAATTCTTCGGTGCCCAAGCTCCACCAGAAGCCGAACTCCTCGGACACGCGGGCGGGATTCATCGTCCCGAGAAAAAACAAACTCCACAGATAATCACTCAGACTTTTGGGGGCAGCAATGAGCCAAACAACGACCATCGAAATGTACGCTGCCGGCAATGTCCGCAGCCAGCGCCGCGCCAAATACCAACGCAACATCGTCGGCTGCCCAAAGCGGGGCAGGCTACGCAACAAAATCGCCCCAATCAGATAGCCGCTCAGCGTAAAAAACGTATCGACAGCCATCGCCCCGGTAATCAAGAACCAGCGAAAAATATCGCGGTTTTGGCTCCATTCGGGCAACATCAATGGGATAAAGTGTGCCACCAAGACGATGAGCAGCGCAGTCCCGCGCGCCAAGTCCAACCCGAAGCGACGCCCCCCACGGGGGATGACAACGTCGCCGCCATACGGTCGACGCACACCCATGACCACAAAAAACAGGCTCAACAGCTCGCGCCACGGAGAGACAAGCAGCAACGACGGGTAGGCAAACCCCGACTGCACCTCTTGCCAGAGCAAGGTCAGATAGAGCACTGCATACCCTGCATAGACTGCAACCCCAAACCATTGGCCACGCCACAACCAGACTGCAGCGCCCAACAGCGGCAATGCGTAGCCGAGGAGCATGATGACCAATGTCTGAGTGGGTATGTGCATGCGCTGGAGGACCACACGATCAAAAAAAACACCGAGATCACGTCGATCACCATCGACGCGCCGCGTCGCGCTGGTCAGTTCGAACGCAGTGCGTTGCTGTGGCTGTGGCAACAACAGCTGAACGCGCCGTGCACGCAGGTCAGGGGTAGCAACGACCGTCAGCGAGCCACTACGCACAGTTGCAGTCAGCGGCTCGCCGGGTGGTCGCAACCAATCGAATGCTATGACGCTCCATGGTGTCCATGGCAGCCGATCGACAGCGATGATGCTCTGACCGTTGCTCCACACACCCGAGCCATCGTTGCCCCAAACCCCGTTGACCAGGGATTGATCTGTCACGGGGATCTCAACCGAGCGCGGTGCCGTGCCAAAAACCAAGGTCATGCATGCCACTGCCCCAATACAGAGCATGCAGAGCATGATTGTCGCTGCGTGGATACGTGTAGAAAGTGTCACGAGGGTAACTCCGCGGTTTTTTCGTATTTTACCACGCATGCCCAAAACAGACAGGAATGCGCATCAGAAAGCATCAGTATCCCATATTGTGGTGGGTCGGGGTATAATGAGAATGATTGTGCAACCGGGAGGACTGTATGAGCGCAGGAACCAAAGCTGGATTGGTCTTTTTTCTCCCCCAACTTGTCATGATGATATGCGCCACGATATTGGGATTTGTCCCCGTATTTGTCTTCGTCGGCAATCCTGCCGGGCTTATCGGGTGTTGTGTGGTACCCATTGCAGCCTTGTTGATGGCGATGCCTGCCGGGTTCTTTGCTGCCAAGTGGCACCCCGACCGCGACGAGATAACCGGCCAAGCAGTTACCGCGGGGGTGGTCGCCGGCATCGGTGCACTACTCGGGAGCATCTTTTTTTGGGTGCTCGTCGGCGGTTTGTTTAACACCATGGTGGACGATGCCGCACTGCGTCAGATTTTGTCCCAAATGAGAGACATCCAGCCCGACATTGATCTCGATATTCCGTCATTGCGCCGCGGATTGTCATTTGCCATCTGGGGGACTGCCGCCTTTGGGGTTGTCTCGGGTCTCCTATCACTGGTGTTTTCGCTGATTGGCAGTTTGCTCGGCATGAGCATTGCACGGAGCAGCCTGCCGGTACCCCCTACAGAACATTCACTGCCACAATAGACAAGTTTGGACGGAGCGATGTCGATTCTCACGGTACACAACGTCGGTAAGTTCTTCGGCGCGGCCAATATTTTTTCGGGTATCAGCTTCAATGTTGCACGCGGCGAACGAGTGGCCATCGTCGGCGTGAATGGCGCCGGCAAGAGTACGCTGTTGCGCATCATTGCCAACCAAGAAGCCGCGAGTTCGGGGTCGATTTCGACTGCCCGCAGCATTCGCATGTCGTATTTGGCCCAAGAGGCCCGCTTCGATGATGCCCAAACGCTCCGGGGTCTGCTCGACGAAGCACTCGTCGCATTGCATACGATGCAGAGCGAAATCACCACCCTCGAGCATGACATCGCAGACACCGATCATCCCGATTGGGCCGATCGGATGGACCGCTACGGCGAACTACTGTCACGCTTTGAACATGCGGGTGGCTACGACATCGAACGCACCATCGAACGGGTACTGACGGGCTTGGGCTTCGACCCTGAGTACCACGGCCCACAACGGTTATCACAATTTTCGGGTGGAATGAAGACCCGAGCCGCCCTAGCAGCCATCCTCCTCTCAAGCCCCGACATCCTGCTCCTCGACGAGCCGACCAACCACCTCGACCTGGCTGCACTCGAGTGGCTCGAGAAGTTCCTCAAAAGCTGGGACGGTACCCTGATTGTCGTCTCGCACGATCGCTACTTCCTCGACCGCGTAACCAATCGGACGCTCGAGATAGCCTTTGGTCGACTCGACGGCGACTATCCCGGCGGATACATGAAGTTCCAGCAACTCAAAGCCGAAAAAATGGAGTTGATGTGGAAGCAGTATCAGGCCCAACAAGAAGAAATAGCCCGCCTCGAATCGTTCATCCGGCGCTACAAAAACAGCACCCTGTCGACCCAAGCACGCGGTCGTGAACGCCGCCTCGAACGGATGAAGGAAGGGTGGCAAGGCGGCAGTGGCAAGGTCGAGTCGGTGATGTCGCGCCCCGAAGAACAACGCAAACTAACCCTCGCCATGCAAGCCAGCCAGCGCGGTGGCGATCAAGTGATGGTCTTTGAACGCATGGATATCGGCTATATCCTGCCCAACAACCAACACGTCACGCTCATCAGCATCCCCGAACTGGTGCTCCGCCGCCAACAACGCGTTGCATTGATGGGCGTCAATGGCAGCGGCAAAACAACGCTGGTGCGCACCATGGTCGGCGAATTGCCCCCGCTCCGCGGTCATGCCCGGCTGGGGAGCAACGTCCAGATCAATTACTACGCCCAGGCTCACGAAGGATTGGTCATGTCCAACTCAATCCTCGACGAAATGCGCCGCGTCCGCCCGCTCATCAAAGAGACCGAGGCACGGACCTTCCTCGGACGCTTTTTGTTCTCTGGCGATGATGTGTTCAAGCGTATTGGGACGCTGTCGGGTGGCGAGCGCGGGCGTGTCGCACTGGCACAACTCACCCTCATCGGCGGCAATCTGCTGATCCTCGACGAACCCACCAATCATCTCGATATCGGCGCCCGTGAAGCCCTCGAAGATGTGCTCAACGAGTACGACGGCACCATTTTGTTTGTGTCGCATGACCGCTACTTTATCGACGCGGTCGCCGACACCCTCTGGACCGTCGACAACAACAAAATCACCGTGTTCGACGGCAACTACAGCGAACACCGCGAACTCATGGAAGCCAAAGAAGCCCAATCCAAAAAAGCCGCGACGACGCTCGTCAACCCCACCGTGCCCAAAGCCGCCGCTGCTGCCAACCCTGCTCCCGCCAAAGCAGCACCTGCACCTGCCCTCACCAAAGACCAAGAGCGTGATCAACGCAAACGGCAACGCCGCGGCGAACAAATCGAACAAGAAATCGCCGCCCTCGAAGCCGAAAAGAACGACATTACCAGCGCATTGTCGGGCGTCGAGACTGACCCCAAACGCATCGCTGCTTTGGCAGCCCGCTACAGCGAAATCGAACGCACCCTGCTCACGCGGTATGACGAATGGGCTGCACTTACGGTGTAGGTATCAGTTATCAGTTGCGGACGCACTACACACTGCCTGTTCCTACCTATGCTGTGCTGCTAAAAACCATGTGCGGTGCTTTTTGCAAAAGCACCGCACAACAAAACAAAACCAATTCCTAATTCCTAATTCCTAATTATCTTGGAACAAACGACGTATCTGCGTTCAACCGGCGCACAAACGCTGCAATCAACTTGGCAGCATTGAGTGCATCGTTGATGTCGATCATCTCGTTGGGCGAGTGCATATAGCGATTGGGGATCGAAATAACCGCTGTCGCAACACCGCCGCGGGCCGTGTGAATGGCATCGGCATCGGTTGCGGTGCGTGATGGGTTCGCCTGGATGCAGAACGGGATGTTGTTGGCTTCGGCGGTTTCGATCAGCATTTCGACCAACAATGGCGCATTGGCCGACCCGCGCGTCAACACCGGGCCACCACCAATGGTGATGTCACCTTGCGAGTTGCGGCTGGCATTGGGGTGATCGGTGGCAAAGGTCACATCCACTGCGATAGCCACATGTGGGTCATACGAAAAAGCCGAAGTCCGTGCGCCGGCGAAAGTGATTTCTTCTTGGGCGGTTGCAACCGCTGCAACACTCGCATGCGGCCGGTCCGCCGCCAACAGACGCAGTGCTTCGAGCACCACAAACGCTCCGATACGGTTGTCGACGCCACGCCCGATAATCCGGCCATTGGCCAATACCAGTGGATCTGCGTCGATGACCGCTGACGCACCGACACGCACCAACGCATTGGCTTCGGCCAACGAGGTCGCTCCAATGTCGATCCACAAATCTTCGATTTTCGAGACCTTGGTGCGGTCGTCAGGCGTCATCAAGTGAATCGGTTTTTTGCCGATGACCCCACGGACCACGCCGTTCCGACCCAGGATGCGGATGCGCTGACCGACCAACACCTGACTATCCCAGCCACCGATGGGTTGGAAGTAGCAGAACCCCTTGTCGTCGATGTGCGAAATCATCAAGCCGATTTCGTCGATGTGTCCTGCCAACAAGACGCGTGGCTCGCCGCCATCAACGGCAGCGTACGAGCTCCCGAGCACATCACCCCAGACCCGATCAGCAAAGCTTTGGGCCTCATGGCGCCATACGCGCGATGCCGCTATCTCGTCACCCGAGGGGCTCGTGGTCCCCAACAACCGCATCAAACAATCACGTGCGCTGTCACTCATGGCGTTGCCTTTCTGTAGCGAATGCAGACATTATCCACTATTTCGCTCTCACCGGGCAAAACCTAGGCGCGCACGGCCCAGGGGTTGAGAGTCCGCGTCAGCAAGCGGGCTCCGGCTTCGGCCATATCGCCCCACGACCAGTGGCGCCCCGCCGCAATCGTGCGATGCTGCGCAATCGCCGTGCGCAAATCTGCAGCCGAAGCGCCAGCGAACGTCGTATATCCATAGCCGATCGTCGTCACACAATGCGAATCGCTGCCACCGATAACCGGCAACCCGAGCACCGTTGCCGCTGCGGCTGCCTGGGTGTTGGCTGCACGTGGGCGTAGGCTGGCATTGAGCGATTCGATGGCGTCGAATTGCCATTCGGGCGTGCTGCCCGCGGCCCGTCGGAGCAACCCTGCCCGACCACACGAACGCACCATCCAGTCATAGGGGTGCGCCGCCACGGCCAATCCACCTTGTTCGTGGATGGCCCGGATCGTGTCTGCAGTGCTGTAGCCAGGGGCGATGCGGTCCTGGATGAAGTAGGCCAAAATGTGGCCGTCACGCGACGAGATTTCTTCGCCGATGATGACCTGCAGGCGCGTGCCTTCGGCGGCTGCCGCAGCCCGTTTGGCCCCGTGTATTTGGTCGTGATCGGTGATGGCAATCATCGTCACTGATGTATGCGCCAGCGTATAGGCAATCACGTCTTCGGGGCTTGCATGTCCGTCACTGATGGTGGTATGGACGTGCAAATCGGCAATGTGCATCTGGTGTGTATGCATTACTTCCTCCACTGAAAACTCACTCTCAGCATGGCACAGCAGTGTTAACGTTCATTGCAACCCATCGCACAGTTGCGTTAACCGCACAAAAAACTCTCACGCAGACGCCTGTCCCGTCAGCGACCGGTACCGCCCGGCAGTCTTGGCTGTGCGTGCATCAGGTATACTGGCCAAAACAGTGCATCACGAGGTACCCAATGGCACACACCCTCCTCGATCAAGAGATACACAGCCAACCCGATACCATCCGTGCAGTCCTCAGCCAATCAGCGCACACTGCGGCTGTTGCAGCGCACATCATCACACACGATCCCTATGCGGTATTCATCGCAGCCCGTGGGACATCCGACAATGCAGCACGCTACGCCCAATATCTGTTCGGCATGATGCTCCAACTCCCGGTCGGTCTCGCGACTCCGTCGTTGACGACCCTTTACGGTGTCGCATTGCGTTTTCGCCAGGCGCTCGTGCTGGGCATTTCGCAATCAGGGCGTTCACCCGATATCTGTGAGTACGTCGCGAGTGCACGCCGCCAATCGGCACTCACCGTCGCCATCACCAACAAGCCGGATTCACCGCTTGCGCAGGCGGCCGCCTATCATCTCGACATCACTGCCGGGATCGAGCAGAGCGTAGCTGCAACCAAGACCTACACCAATCAACTGGCCACCATTGCCCTGTTGACGGGGCATCTCGCCGGTGACGGTCGCTTGCTTGACGCCCTCGACGAACTCCCCGATGTGCTTGCCGGGGTGCTTGCAATCCCGCAGGCGACCATCGATGCGGCAGCACAACTCATTGCATCCGGATCTGCGGCGATGAGTATTGGGCGTGGGTTGCAGTACGCAACCGCACTCGAGGCGGCCCTCAAAATCAAAGAACTCAGCGGATTGCCGGTCGAGGGGTACTCATCGGCCGATGTGCTGCACGGACCGGTCACTACCGTCGAACGGCACTTCCCGGTCATGCTGAGCGGTGATACCGGCGTCAGCCACCACGACACCGCCCAGCTCATCGCACGCGTCCGTGCAGCCGGCGCACGTATCGTGGTCGCGAGTTCGTCGCGCGATCACTGCAGTGCCGCCGATGTCGCGCTGCCCATCCCCGTCTGCGACGAACGGCTCGCACCCATCGCGACCATCATTGCCTGGCAACGTGTCGCTGCAGCAACCGCCGCTTCCCGCGGGCGCGACGCAAATGCACCGATTGGGTTGAACAAAGTCACCGAAACACGCTGATTTGGACACAAAACGCCCGTTGCACCAGGTGCAACGGGCAAAACCACGTGTTATTGGACGGTCAAGACACCGCGCATCCCACCGGCGAGATGCCCAGGGAACGAGCAGAAATAGAAATACGTCCCCGCCGACGGCACGGTGAACGAAAAATCTTTGATGGTCTGCGATTGGAGCAACGGCGAATGTGCATACATCCCCGTCATGTCGGCTGGGATGTAGTCACCGGCTGCGCCGGCTGCCTGTGCAGCCTCGTTTACTGCCTGGAGCGTTGCTTCGTTGCCGTCCACCAAAATGTAGTTATGCGGCAAATTCGATGGATTTTCGAACGTCAGCGTGACCGTGCTGGTGGCAGACAATGCCATCCGCTTGGGATAAAATGCCAAATCTGTGTCACGGGCGCGGATGGTCAGTGCGGGCGGACCGTTGCCGCAGGCCATGAGCGCACTGATACCACAGACAATCAACACACGACGAAGCCATATCGTAACCATTTGCAACTGCTTTCTGTTGCCCATCAAGAA
This sequence comes from uncultured Roseiflexaceae bacterium, assembly GCA_903932805.1. Lineage (GTDB taxonomy): Bacteria > Chloroflexota > Chloroflexia > Chloroflexales > Roseiflexaceae > UBA965. Next base: position 10,379 of record CAIZHO010000050.1, read on the forward strand.
ACAAACACCTGGGTAGGGAGGATTTTTGCGGTGTACCCGCGGACTCAACCCAATTACTCCACCGTCAACACACCACGCATGCCGCCTTCGAGATGCGCCGGGTAGGTGCAGAAGTAGATGTACGTTCCTGCTGCTGGCGCAACGAACGTCACGACTTCCGTCGTGCCTGCAACCAACAATGCACTCTGCGCAATCATGCCCGGCACCCCTACGGGGATGTACCCGCCTGCGTCGCCCGCCGCATCACCGGCCGCGTCGACTGCAAGTAACGTCGCTTCGTCGCCGTTCACCAAGATGAAGTTATGCGAAAAAGCTGAGTTGTTTTCGAACGTCAACACCACCGTCGATCCCGCCGCAACACGCAACGTAGCAGGTTGATACGCCAGCTCCGACCCTTCGGCACGCACCGTCAACGGCGTCCCTTGGCTGGCGCACCCCATGACCAGCAACCCACACAGTACCAATGCAATCCCACGAACGAAACGCTTGCCCATCACTACTACTCTCAGCCACTCCGGATACGTTGTCGTTTGACTCGTCGGAGGGATAGCGTAGCGTAGCACAAGTACAGCAAACAAAAACGACCTCCGACGCAATGCGTCGGAGGTCGTCGTGAACGTCTTAGTTGACGGTCAACACACCCTTCATGCCACCGCCGTAATGCCCTGGGTAGGTGCATACGAAGGTGTAGGTGCCGGCGGCTGGAGCGGTGAACTCAATCGTCTCGCTGCCACCTGGGGCCAACAAAGCGGTGTGTGCAATCATGGTCGATGCGTCAGCGGGCACGTAGCCAGCGGCATCGCCTGCTTCTGCACCGGCTTCGTCGACTGCGGTTGCGACATCATCACCACCGTTGACGATGATGAGGTTGTGGCTCTGTGCGGTCGAGTTGTTCTTGAAGGTCAGGGTGACCTTTTCGCCGGCCTTTGCCGTCAACGCGACATTGTTGAAGGCCAGGTTCTCGCCGTCGGAACCGACTTCGAGGGCGCCGTTGGCTGCGCCGCTGCTTGCGCCACCGCCACATGCTGCCAATGCCATTGCACTGACCAACAGTACGCTGACTGCAAATGCACGTACAGAAATCTTCATAAGTTTCTCCTCTTGGATAAAGCGCTTCCCGGGAAGGGATTCCAGTAGCACGTGTATATTATCACAATCTCGGCACGTGTCAAAAGATTGTCGATATCAATCCGCTATGACATCCATCGCCAACACATCGATACGCGGGCGACGGACCGTCACCCAGTCACCGACCGCGAGCTGATGGGTCCCCAACAATTGACCCAAATCGGCTGCGGTCGCATGGGTACGCACTCCTACCGTGCCCACGCCGATATCTATCACATACTCACAATACAAAGACTCGTAGGGCAACGGTGTTTCAGGGACCTCCCACACCGCGACCTGCGTCACCCGACCATGTACCAAGGGCGCGCCCGCAATGCCACCCGCCACCGGCTCGAATCCGAGCTTATGTGGTCCGCTCTGGAGCCGGAACTGACTCAGCAACAACACCAACTGCGCACGGACAACCGTCCCCTCCGCGAGGGCACCACAGCGATGATGGCGATCGACCACGGGCAATCGGTAAGACGGTGCAGTCCAGGCTGCCCCGTCCGTCGGTACTGCCGCAGTCAGGAGCCAATGTGTGGGCAGGTAGCGTCGCCCGTCGGTGTGGAGTTCGCCGGGCTCGTAGTGGGTATAGACGCAGCGAAAATCCAGTGCGTCGGTCGCAGCAAAACGCATTAGGCATCCTTCTTTTGCGTCAACGCTTCACGCAGTGCGCCGACAAAAGCAAACGGCAGCAGTGGGCTCACTACCAGCATCGGCGCGCCCCGCCGGGCTATGGCGACTGTCTTGTCGCGGTCTGTTGCGTACGCAAAAAACCGCCCGTAGCGCTCCGAGATGAACGGCCCCTGATAGCCAAATACCCCTGCATTAAAGGCAAATCGCGTCGCGCGCATATCTGCGGCCACCGGCAAGACCGTCACTGCTTCGATGGTCTCGTAGCCGATGCGGACCGCCCGCTGCCAGCGGCGTTCAATCACCAGCGCGTCGGTCTCGATCCGGATCTGGGTGGGCATCCCTGCCCACGACAAGACCAAGAACGTTAAAAATCCCGCAGCCACTGCAGCGCAGACCAACGCACCATAGAATGCAAGGGGGTACATGAGCAAACCACTCAACGCGAGGAACAATGCTGGCAGGGTCGAAATCCCACCCACCAACACGAATCCCTGTGTCAGCCGTTGACTGATTGCATCGAGCGGTGCACAAACAGCGATTTGAGGCTTCTGCATGCACATTCCTTTGTATTCCCAAAACAGTTTTTATCATACCATATCGGCTCGAATGCTTGACCATCGTGCGCCAAAACCGCTATACTGAAGGCTATTGATTGCCGCAGAGCGAGGTATGTATGTCGGTATATTTGGTCGTTGTCACCACCCGCAATCATGCCGACGCACAAACCCTCTATTTGCTCCGCGGCACGCTCAACCCGTCTGGCGTCGCACTGCTGGCGACCGCACTCCTCGCAGACCCGATTACTCAGCAGGCGGCCTGGTACGACCTCGCCAGCGGGAGCCTCGACCTCCTCACGCACCCCAGCGACGAGGTCGCATACCGACCTGGTGTGACCGATAACGAAGCCGAAAGTATCGCAACCGGTGCACGCCACCTGGGCATCATCCTGGCTGCGGTACGCACCCTGCGGCGCTACCCCACCCGCACTGCTGGCACACCACTGCGGCACAACGATTTGATAGAACTCTGCCAAACATTCGACGCAGGCGACACAGCCGCACGCATTGCCTTTTATATGCAGCTCGTCGCAGCACCCGTCCAACGCCCCAGCCACATCGCGACCGTACCACTGCGGTCCCTCGACGACGCCGGTTTGGTGCAGGCCAGCACCGAGGGATTATTGGCGCTCGATCTCGACGAAATGCGTACCATACAGGCCTACTACCGGCGTGTCGATCGTGATCCCACCGATGGTGAACTCGAGACCATTGCCCAGACCTGGAGCGAACACTGCTCCCACAAAACCTTCAAAGGGCGTGTGGTCTACGCCGGCGACGCACCGTCGATTGCTGCCGATGTCGCACACCTGCATCCTGCCTTGCTCGAACTCGGTACCAATGCGACCATCGACAGCCTCATCAAAACGCACCTGATGCGCGCCACCACTGCCACGGCACCCAAGCTGCGCCAGCTGACCCTCATCTCGGCATTTGTCGACAACGCAGGCATTGTGGCCTTCGATGATGACACCGAACTCTCGTTCAAGGTCGAGACACACAACCATCCGTCGGCACTCGAACCGTTCGGTGGCGCCAATACCGGGATGGGCGGCGTGCTCCGCGACGTCCTCGGCGTATCTGCCAAACCCATTGCAGCCACCGACGTCTTTTGCTTCGGTCCTGCCAACGCCGACTTGAGTACCTATGGTGGGACTGTCTTGCCGACGCTCCAGGTCGCCCACGGGGTGGTAGCGGGCGTCCAAGACTACGGCAACAAAATCGGCGTCCCCATTGTGAATGGTGCGGTCTTTTATGACCCCGGGTATATCGCCAATCCGTTGGTGTTCTGCGGTACGGTCGGTATTGCACCGCGCAACAGCCACCCACGCAATGTCTCGGCCGGTGATGCAATCGTGGTACTCGGCGGACGTACCGGTCGCGATGGCATCCACGGGGCGACGTTTTCGTCCATCGAGCTGA
>CAIZHO010000051.1 GCA_903932805.1 uncultured Roseiflexaceae bacterium
ATAACTCAGCTGCGTGCGTTGAGTGCTGCCAATTGAACAGAATGGACCCCACGAGCAAGAGGCACAGTATGTATCGCATGGCGACTCCTACGAGTACAGAATGACGATCATGCCCCAGGTAGTTTCTGAAGAATATGTCTGCACGAGACTGCCATCAGTGAGGTCAGAAGATATGTCTGCGTAACCAAAACCAGACGGATATAGAATTTCTTTTGAGCCAATATTGAAGCCGTATAAGTAGCTGGCGGCATACAACATTAAAGACTTTTCATAATACGTGTATGAACTGGGCAACCTCAGTCGCGGGTCTTGACTATTCTTGAAGTATATAACAAGCATCTTTGTCGCACTGGGATGCGCGAAATTGTAGTATGACTTTGCACTGAAACTCTGGGCGATTTTCGCTCCCACGGCATCGATGGCAAGTGACAGCTTCGTGCTCCCGCCGACGATTTGGTGTTTTTCATTCAATGCATAGGCAGTCATCCATTCTTTGGGGTAGTAGGCCAGGATCCAACCCGTCCGATGCACCAAAACATGCACGTCCCAACTTGCATCGTACCCACTAATGGGAACGAGGCCGATGATGTAATCGGTGGTGTGTGATTCGACGCCCTTGGTGAATGCTTTTCTGGCATTGGTCAAATTAATCGTCGTCGCCGATTTGACATAGGCAGACATCCCGGCTTCGTTGCTGATATCCTCGATCGCACGGGCACTTCGCTCATCACTGGCCATGGCCCGTTCGAGCAACCACGGTTTGCTGAGCGCTGCCGCTCCATCTGCTTCATCACTCGGAGCAGTTGTGTTCGGACGTACCATACCAACGAGCAGATTTGCTCCTAACAACAGCACCACGACCCATACTGCATAGCGTGACATACCTACCTCCTCTGTCTACCTCCTCTGAGTAAACACGATGATGGACGCCGTGTGCACGTAATTTGTAACAAGATTTCTATTGTCAATAATGCAGGCATTGGGAGCGGTAACTTTTTTGTTAAAAACACCAAATCCGCACGACACAAATCCCGCTACTGTAGAGACAGCCGATAGCGGGGGGTGCGTGATGCTCAGTCGTCTCTTGATTGTGATTGGAGTGGTCTTTGTGGTGGTGGGGATGATCCTCCGCCCCACGCGCCCCGAACGTGTTGTCCCAACAGCGCAGACCGACACTCCGCCTCCGACTGCGACTGTCAGCGCAGCGGCAGACAATGCCAATAATGGCCAGCCGACAGCAACGGCCCAACCGACCACACTCCCGGTTATCTACGAACAACCGCCGCTCGAAATTGTCCTCTGGCATGATCCGTTCGAAAACCAAGCAAGCGGGTGGGAGCAACGCTACGAAGTCCCCTATCAGTACACCGATGGCAGACTCGTCTCTTGGAACGGCTATCAAAACGGCACCTACGCGTTTATGCTCAATGGGCGACCATCAGTCAGCGGTGAAATCGCACCAGCCCTATGGGATTTTAATGGTGCGTACCGATTGCCTGCCTACCCCTACAGGGTCCGTGCCGATGTATCGGTCCATCCCGCCGGCAATGCAATGTTGTTGCTCGACTATGCCGGGAGCTACACCGATATCAACAGCGGCGATGGCATCGCTGTGGTGTGGGGCCAAAACGACGGATTTTCGTACAACGTAGTCGACACCTGGGACCTCACGGTCTACGAGTTCCACTCGGGTCGTACCTGGACCTTGGGTTGTAGTGCTGAGGGTGCCACCGTGCCGCCGGGCATCATTTCGCGCGCGGTGGTCGATGTAGATCAGACACAGCTCAATGTGACGCTGTATACCGCTGACACGCGGGCGTATCAAACAACCTGCGCCCGCATTTACAGCGGCGCAGAAAGCACACCGCGTTCGCTGGGGATTGGGTCAGTCTATCCACGCCCCGCAATCCCCACCAACGACTACAACCTTCTGGCCTTTCAAGATATCTACCTGATGCAACTCAACCAATTTGTGCCTGCACAGCCGAGTACGGGAACCAGCCAAGAAGTGCTTTTTGGTTGTACAGCGAACTGGCAAGGCGGCTACACGGCCGAGGACATGGCAGTTCCTGCGATTCCCATTGCTGTGGTGTTGAGCGACCGGACGGATTGTTCCAACCCGTATCGCAGTTATGCATCAGATTTCCCCGGTTACGGGCCAGAACGCGTCGCCATGCAACAACCAGAACAACTCATCGGCTCGTGGTACTGCGGCAGCGAAGCACCGTCTTCGCGTTTTTCGATCCGGCCAGAGAATGACTACCTCCGCATGCTCATTGATAACGAACTGTTCTATGTGTTTGCCGCAGCGAACATCGAGTCGAATGTCTTGTTTTCCGATACGAACGCTATCCCCTTTGGATACGTGGTCACGGATACTCCGACCGGTGGCAATCGGTTGACGTTCCAGCCCGTCGACTTCGTCTCGATTGGTGATGGTATTGGTGTCTTTGATCAACAACGCTATTTCTTCACGTTTGACGGGACACGCATCTACACCAACTGGAATGCCCGCGACTGCCAGCGCGAATAACACGGTGCTCCGACTCTGTGAGAGATTTGGTGTTTTTTCCTAATCGGTAGTCTTTTTTGCGAATTGGGAATATTTACCAAATACGAGCGTTGACATCCCGCGTACGATGCAGGGAATCAAGGAGGACTCTATGACCAATGTACACATCGACGTCGCTGCAGTACGCGAATTCTCAGCATCAATGAGCGCCCGTATGCGCAATCTCGAAAAGCAAGCGGCAGATTTGAAGTCTGTCCAAGTCCGTTTGGCGCAGAGCTGGGCAGACGACCAATACATGGCCTTCTACGACGATGCGCGCCGGATGGTCAGCCTGCTCGAAGAAGTCGTGCGGGAATGTGAGTATGAACGGAAACGCCTCGATGCCATTGCCGATGCGGCTGAGCGCATCACCTATTAACGAGGATCGATATGACACAACGCATCAATGACTATGCCGCACTCTATAGCGCAGCCCATGATTTGGCGCACATCGGCGAAGAGTCTGTGCTGCAGATGAACTGGCTGATTGGTGAAGCAAATGCGCTTGGGAGCAGCTGGAGTGATGCGCAGTACGCGCGTTTTCAAGAGCGTATGGAAGAGTACCGCGATGGTATCGCAGCGTTCGCCCAAAAAAACATCGCGACCTGTGAAGCGGTTGTTGCAACGGCCAAGAAAATCGAAACCTATCTTGCGACCCTCGACGGTTAAGAAAGAGGTACGCACATGACGAGTCGCTCCATCCAATCGCTCGATTCGCTGACTTCGTTGTATATCGCCGTGCCTGCACTGCCCGAGCGGCTCGCAGCGCGTATTCGCACGGTCGAAGATCAGTTTTCTGCACTCACCAACCAATACACCCTTCGTGTCAGTGCAGTCCAAAAATCTGCGGCTACTGCACTCGAGCGTATCGAACATTTGCGCAATTGCGGGTGTTCCGACGATTGTTCATGCGCCGAGCAATATGCACGCCAGGCCAGTGCGATACAGCAACGCCAAGACCGGGCAATCGGTGCACTCGATGAGATCTATGCGCCCGTAGCCCAACGCATGCACAACACGCCACTACATACCGCACTGCAGCAGGTCGAATCTGAGGTGCCGCGCTACGAACACGGTTTGCGTGGGCTGGTAGAGGCCGCGAAGCTCTATCTCGGTGCAGGAGACTAGCCATGGACACGCACCAATTACAGGCACTGTTGGATGCTGCCGGGCTCGATCCATTGTTGTATCGCGACGTGGTTGCTCCACTCGATATGATGCGCCGCCACGAAGAAGTCATCGATACAGAGACGACGTTGCTCAGTGACATGATCAACCGCGCCCAGGATGACCTCGCACATTTGCCCGATATGTTTGAATCAGCCGACTAGCACGGGGGTAGCACTGCATGTTTGGGAACATGAAACGTCTGCGGGAAAATATCGTGCATACCGTCGCCCAACTCGTCGAACACGTCGCCTATGGCCAGCAGCTCAATGACAAGCTGGTCACCAAAATAGAGGCTGATCGCACTGCCGCAATAGCCGCTACCGAAGCAGCCTTTGCCCAAAAAGAACAAGCACTCCGCGCACAACGGCAAGAACTCGCCGCACAGGTCAAGCACGTGTTGGATTCGATCCAACGGAAAGCGCCGCTGAGTGGCCTAGATTACGCACACACGCTCTGGCAGCGACCCGAATGGTCAACATGGAATTCTGCCGATAACCGCGGGCTCAAACCCGAAGACCGCAAAAATACACCGCGGGAGTTTTTTCAAACGGTGTTTACGCAAGAAAACCGCCTCACCGACTATGTGCTTTTTGGGTCGGCCCATCCGCACCCCAGTGCACCACACATGCCCGTGTATTTTAGCCCTGCACACCACCATAATCTCGTCATCACCACGCAGCATCCCGACAAATCGACCGCGTATGATTTTGTATATTCGCTGACACTCCGCCTGTTAACTGCTGGGCGCCCCGGGAGCGTCAATTTGCTCATGATTGACCCGGTCAAACTCGGTGAGAAGCTCGGGACCTTTTCGACGGCTTTTCGCGAACTCCCGCGCATCAAGTCATTGATCCAAGGTGGACTTGCACTCACCGAAGAGCGCCAAATCGAAGATGAATTGGTGCAATTACGCACGCGCATCGCCGAAATTGTGCAGACCATGGGTGATAATTATGCCTCGCTTGAGGCCTTTAATCAGGCATCGAACGACATCCAAGAGCCGTACCGGATCCTCGTCATACGTGATTTCCCCAAGTCCTTTTCGAAGAACTCGGTCGATAAACTCGTCAGTATCATGAGCTCCGGTCCGAAATGTGGTGTCTACACGATCTTGCATATCGATGAGTCGGTGACCCGGAGCGATCCCAATTTGGTCGCTCGTGGCCAACAACTGACTGCGGCAGAGCTCGTCGAACATTACTACAAATCAAAGTTCGACATAAGCCGCAATCAACTCGTGGCCGGTGGCATTTTGCTCGAGCAGATACACGACAAGCCCGAATACTTTCGCATGTCTCTTTCTGACGATATACAACAGAGTGCCACCACCAGTGTCGCGTCTGACCTGTTGCACACGCTGTCGACAGTACCAATCAAGCTCTTGGAGTTGCCGACCAGCGACGTCGCAACTAATGTGGTCAACTCTATCGCCACCCTGCATGCCCAAGGTGACACGGTGGCCATTCCCATCCCAGAGGTCCCTCCGACTCAATGGTGGAAATCCCAGAGTACGCAAGCGCTGTCGGTGGATGTCGGCACTGCATCACGCGCTGATAAGATGATTTTTGAGCTCTCCGATGCCGTGGTGAATGGTCTGATCGTTGGGCGTATTGGCTCGGGCAAGACGAATCTGTTGCATGTCATCATCCAGCAGCTCTGTACCAAATATAGCCCTGCAGAGCTGGTGCTCTATCTTATTGACCTCAAACAGGCCGAATTCCATTCGTATGGGCACAACAAATTGCCGCATGCCCGGGTGGTTGCGTCCAAGACCGACCGTGCGTTTTGTCTCAATGTGCTCCAAGATGTACACCTCGAAGTCGAGCGTCGCAATGCGATGTTCACCCAGGCGGCCAATGAACACCGCAAGACGATTGTCAACCTTGCGCAATATCGCGAGGTCACGGGGCAGGCATTGCCACAGCTCGTACTCATCGCAGATGAATTCACCGTATTGTTTAGCATCGACGACAAAATCACCGCTGAAGCACGCCGTTTGATTGAACAGATTGCCAAACTCGGGCGGTCATCGGGGATTCACCTTATTTTGGCAACCCAGGCATTGCAACACAGCACGTTGAGTGCGTCGATACGCGATCAATTTGTGATGCGTATTGCCCTGATGTGTGACGACAACACCATCGAGACATTGTTCGGTACCCACAACAAACTCGCCCGGACCCTCAAACGTCGGGGCGAAGCGATTTTTAACTATGCTGCCGGCAGTGAGGATGGCAATCGCCGTGCGCAGGTATACATCCAACATGCCGACACGCCGAAGTACATCGGTGCGTTGCGCGCACACGCAACGAGCACTGCAACCGATATACGCACACCGATGGTGTTCGAAGGCAACATCACGAGTTCTGTGTATGATCATCCACTCTTTGCGGCATCCAAGCCAGGATCGGCGATACGTGGTCGTGATCTCAAGTGTTACTTTGGTCAAGAGCTGACCCTCGCAAACACCCATGTCTCTACCGCGTTGTCCGATGCGACTGCCGACAATGTGATCATCATGGCCGCAAAATCATATGAAAAATACGTCAGTGAGTTTTTGTTGTCGCTCCTCTCGTTGTTCCCAAAGCAGTTTCAATCCGATGTATTGCACCTCAATGTCTATGACAGCACGTATTCTGCTGATACCGACACCTGGCGGATAGCACCGTTTTTGCCCAAGATTGCCGACACCATCAATGATGTCCGAGATACGTGCCTCGAAGAAATCGTTCGGCTGGCGGATCTTGTCTACAGCCGCGAGCAGAGCGGGGCACCGGTGACGTCGATTGAGGTCTTTGTCTGTGCAGGTGTCCCACGAAATCTGCAAAATCCCGTGCGGCTGACCCAGCGCACGGCGACGACCGCGTCATTCTCGGCGACGCAACCACCGCCGCCTGCCCCTGCGGTGCCTCTTGGTATCGACACTCCGTTCCCACCTGATTCAGAAGAAGCTGCGAAGCGCCGGGCAATCATTGCCGAAATCATGGGGGGCATGAGTCCCGTGGCGGTCGAAGGGATCGCGGTCAAAAGCCCCATTCCACGGACGCCTGATGCGTCCGCATCGGCATTGCTCGACGCGTTTCGACAGGGGTATGGTGGTGAACAAGCCAGCAAAACAGCGACCGGACCTGCGTTGGATATGTCTGGTGCTCCCTCACGCCAGAATACGACGTATAGCAAATTGCTCGCGTATATCCTCGAAAACGGTCCGGCCATGCGTGTCCACACCATTCTGTGGATGGATGGATTGAATACGCTCCAGAATACCTTGGGGAGCAGCCGAACGGTCGTCGATCAGTTGTTTAACACGCGGGTGTTGTTCCCCATGAGCATGAACGATGCCAGTCGGTTCTGTGAATCCGATGCAAAAGCAGTCGATGCGTTCCAACCAATCAATCAGCTCGGCGGCTGGAACGAACCACGCGTGCTGGTCTATGATCGCGCCCAAAATGTCGCAACGATTGTGCGACCGTACGGCGCATATACCGAACACGAAAGTCACGCGCTATGACACACCACACTGCTCCTGCTGCCCATGAATTGACACAACTTTTGGTGACGCTCGTCGAAAACTGCGATATGTATCTCGACATGCCGAAGCGTGATGCAGAGTTTGAACAGATGCGCAATCGTATGCGGAATGAACGGGATCGCATCCGACAGACTGCCGACGCAGATCGTGGATTGGTTGCGACCATCGATGGTGACATACAATCCCATCTCAAGGCTGTCGAAAGCCGGCTCCAGTATCGTGGTGCACAACTACCCACCTTTGAAGGGACGCTTGCGCTGTCAAATGTCAGCATAGATGCCTACAAAGACACACGCACGCATATCATCAAGCTCCGGAAGCAGGCGGATGTGTTGTTGGGAGAGGTCGACGAGATCCTCCGCTTCAATGCCACGGTGCGGACCATTGGGTACATCCTATTGGGAATTGTGTTTTTGCTGGCTGTTCTCGTGCTCACGGGCGTTATCCCGCTGTACCCATAGAAATGTTCGGTATTGGTGCGGTACACCCAGTAAAAAGGAGCAACTGTGTCTGATCGATCGCCACTCTACATTTCGAATCGATTGATGTACGGAGGCGTTATTTGTCTCGTTTTGGGAATTTTGTTATGGCTCATCCCAGTGCTGTTCCCGGGATGGTGCTTTGTCTGGTGTGCGACAACGAATGACCCCGTCGTGACCGACTCCGCAGGCCAGGTGGATGTGTCGCTTGTGCCGACACAGACCCAGACCCCCCAACGCGCTGAGCCCCCACGGACATTGGTTCGGTTTAATGGCAACTGCGAGGGGCAAGGTCGCATTATTGGGGTCGATGTCATCGCGTCAAACTATGCACCGCAGTCACAAGACGATGCGGGCAATCCGACATTCTATTACCCCTATCACACCCTTGATTGCCGTAGTGATACATCATGGCGCACACCATATCAGTATGACAACCCATGGCTCCAATACACGTTTGCGCAGCCTGTGGTGTTACAACAGGTCATTTTGAATCCTGGCTATGACAAAAGTGACCCGTATACGGGTCGTCCACGCTGGTTTCAGAATTGGCGTGTGCGGAGTGTGCGGTTTGATGTTGCACTGAGCAACGGCTCGGTCTGTACATTCGATTGGTTTGATATACCGGATGAGCAAAGGATGCAGACATACAACCTGACATCTTGCGTGGGCACGCAAGAAGTACGGCAATTGACGATGACGATTCTCGATGCACGCCCACCCATCGACAGCGACCCGCGTGAATTCGTCGCCATCAGTGACATGATGTTTGAAGGATATACCTATGATTGATCATTGCCCGACTCGTCGCCTGCTGTGGCAGTGGGTTGCACTGATTGCATTGTGCTTCTTGACGGCCTGCGCATCGACCGCTGCAACCGTATCACCATCCGCACCGACCATGCGTGCAGAACCTTCTGTCTCAGCAACAACGATGGCTTCTGCCGTACCGACTGAAACACGTGTTGCACCATCGGCAACAGACACACCACAACCTACCGACGTTCCGACCGAGACTCCGATGCCGACCGTCGAACCTCCCGCAACTGCTTCCCCTCTCGCAGCGACGGCTGAACCATCGGACAGCACTGCAGGCGGACTTACGCAACGAAAACTCGAGGCAACAGCACTACCCGAAACGACATTTACCTACGTCTTTCCGGTGCAGAAAGCCGAGACGAATTACGGACGAGCCCATCACGACTACCCGGCAACCGACATTTTTTGTGACGTCGGTGCAGAGTTTGTCGCCGTCACATCGGGAACTGTGCATGTCGTTATCCGCGAGGACACATGGGATCCCAAGACAAACGATCCCGCGCTCCGGAGTGGGATGGCGGTCGGGATTATCGGTGATGACGGCGTCCGCTATTACGGGTCGCATCTGAGCGGCGTCGTCGCAGGTATCGAAGTCGGGATGCGCGTCGAAGCAGGCCAGCTCCTCGGATACACCGGCAAATCAGGGAACGCACGGGGGACTCCACCCCACCTGCATTTTGGGATTTCACGCCCGTCAGCGCCTGATGACTGGCAGGTGCGTCGCGGCGAAATGAACCCGTATGAGTTTCTGCGTTCTTGGGCTAAAGGAATTCCGCTACAACCGACATTTGGTGATGAGTAACAGGGGAGGATACACAGATGGAAGCACTCCAGCAATATGGTGTCTATTTGATGGTTTTGGGAGGGTTGTTGATTGTTGCAGGGTTAATCATCGGCTACCTGTCTACGTTACCCTCGCATTCGTCAACGTTGTCAATTCCGACCGTCGTGTCGTCGAACGCTCCAAGCGCCACCGCTGCTCCCGCAGCTCCCGCTGCAGCCGCCACAGTGGCTGCTTCAGCCGTGGCAGCAGGATCAGACAACGTGATACACGACGATGCACCGCGGGTGACTCGTTCGCCCGATGACGCAGGGGGAGCGCCCGCTCCGGCATCGTCTTCGACGGGATCAATCAACATCGACGTCATCGAAAAGCTCGAACGGCTGAATCGCCTGCGCGAGCTGGGGACAATCACCCAAGAAGAATACACCGCCCTGCGTCAGCAAATAATGAATACCTAAGGGATTGGAGAGAGACATGTGGCGTATCGTACTCGGCCTCGGGGTATTGTTGTTTGTTGTCGGTGTTGCGGTGGACGGCCGTAGCCCTACCGTCGCATTCCGTGAAGCACTGCAATCACCTACTCCGACAGCGACGATGACCTCAACCCCTACACTGACCCCGACAATCACACAAACGCCGACACCTACGGCAACGTTCACGGCGACGTTGACACCGTTACCGACACTGACGCCAATACCGACGCTTACCCCGAAGCCGAAGAAACTCGTTTTCTATCAAAAGAACTCAGATGACCAGCGCGGCTGTATTTCGCTCCAGATCCGTGGCATTCGCGTCAAAAACTGGACACTGGGCATCGCAGGGCAAAAACTCGGTGCGACGTTCGACGGTGGTGGTAATGCACGGGTCTGTGGGTTGAGGCCGGGTCGAGAGTTCACATTCACGGTATACAACACTGCAGGAAAAGCGGTTGTTGGTGGGGTTGGTATCCCCTCGCGGGACAAAGCTATTTGGATCGCAGACTGGCGCTGAGCAGTCGCTGTGCGAGCGGTCCGTACGGTCCGCTCGCACTCCCCCTCACCCCCACATCACCTCGTGGTACTCCGCCACCGGCACAAACCCCAACCCGGCATACACCTGTTGCGCGCGCACATTATCGGCAGCCACATTCAAGCCAATATGCGCAATCCCGATCCCATCCAGATGCCGCAATAGGCGCGCACACACCTGACGCGCATAACCCTGGCCGCGGACCGCGGGGTGGCTGGTCACGTTGCCCAGTGCGGCCACCTGCTCGCGCTCCGACACGACGTGGATGCCCGCTGCGGCCACCAACGCATCACCATGCCAGATCCCCGCATAACAGCCGGTCTGCACCATGCGCGCGTCGAACCAATTGCCAGGGTATGCCTCGGTATACAAGCGCTCCAACGCATGGATGTCTTTGTCGGTCAGCATAACTGCCGCACCTGCATCGGCTGCCAACGCCGTGGTCCGGTCCTGCAATCCCATTTTTCGATACGCACCATGTAGCTCGCCTGCATACACCGCACCGAGCATGTTCATGGTTGGGGTATCGATATGTGCATAGAACCGTTTGGGCAACACATCGCACAGCGCCTGCACGAATTGCTCGTGGCCAGTTCCTGCATCGTTGGCATGCGTCAGTAGCACCGGTGCCCCGCCCGGTACATACAGCAATGCGAGCTGCTCAATTGTTGTCCTGTCCACCCAGCCATACCAGACGGTCTGAGGCCAAAAGAACGGATCCAAATCGCCGAGTTCATAGATGTGCCGCATCGGCTGGCGTGTCAAATATGCACGGATTGCCGTCGCATCGTGGATTGCCTGCAGTGTTGCCATGAGGTTCCTCGTGTACCATCTGATTTCTCTGAGGATAGCACCAATCTGCGCTACCATAGGGTATCGCAAGCCGGGGACATCCATGCTCAGCATCTATATTCTGTCAATCGTTCTGCTCATCGTTGCACCAGGCGCAAACATGATGCTCATCCTGGGGATCGCCAGCAGCGGCGGATCTGCGGCAGCGCGCCGTGCCGTTGCGGGGTTGACCAGCGGCGTCCTCTGTCATACCGCCCTCGCTGCCACCGGCGGGTCGATTGCCTTGCAGCGCTGGCCCGATGCGTTACACTTCATCCAAGTCCTGGGTGGCTTGGTGCTCATCTGGATCGGCGGCCAGATGCTCTACCGGCAGCTCCGTTGGGACCCGACCGGCCCCCGACCTGACCGCCAC
>CAIZHO010000052.1 GCA_903932805.1 uncultured Roseiflexaceae bacterium
CCCACTGGAGGGTGCCCGTGTATCCCACGACCGATGCAATCGTTTCTGCGGTTTCACGAATCGTGATTTCGCTATCGGAACCGAGGTTGATCGGCTCGGTTCCTTCGTGAGCTTCAGCGGCGCGCACAATTGCCGCCGCTGCGTCTTCGACATACAGATATTCGCGACTGGCTGAACCAGTTCCCCATACATCGATGTGGTCTGCACCGGATTCTTTTGCTTCGATGCACTTCTTAATGAGAGCTGGAATCACGTGCGATACCGACTCATGGAATTTGTCGCCAGGGCCGTAAAGATTTGTCGGAATGAGATACGCAAATTTTTGACCGTATTGAATCGCATTTACCTGTGCATGAATGAGGTGAGCTTTCTTTGCGATCCCGTATGGAGCATTGGTCTCTTCCGGATAACCGTCCCACAACGATTCTTCCTTGAACGGAACAGGAGTGAGTTTGGGGTACGAGCAGACAGTGCCGAGCAGGACAGTTTTTTCAGTGCCAGCTGCTCGAGTTGCTTCGATGATGTGTGTGCCCATCATGAGGTTGTCGAGATACAAAGGCGCTGGAGCAACTTGGTTGTAACCAATGCCGCCAACGCGAGCAGCTAGATGAATGACATGAGTTGGTGAGTAAGCGGCCAACATCGCGTCAGCGGCACCAGGGACCGTGAGGTCATATTCATCATGGGTGGGGGCGACCACACGAGCGCCCAGATCGGCCAATCTGGCTACGACAACCCGTCCCAGAAAGCCATTGCCCCCCGTGACCACCACACTGCGATTCGACCAAAATTCCGACATGGATGCCATAGTACGACTGGAACGGTCACAATGTAGGGGTGCTCATCGCCTACACCCTCGAACAATGCTGGCGACGAGTGCCAGGGGGCACCGGAATCGCAGCCATAGAAGTGGCTCGAGAACTGG
Source organism: uncultured Roseiflexaceae bacterium (assembly GCA_903932805.1). Lineage (GTDB taxonomy): Bacteria > Chloroflexota > Chloroflexia > Chloroflexales > Roseiflexaceae > UBA965. The sequence goes on from CAIZHO010000052.1 coordinate 926, forward strand.
CATCTCGATCGGATGTTGAGGTCATTGGAGTGGCTGGGCGGCACCGCCACCCGCCAACGGATGGGTTTGCTCCTCCGATTGCAGTGAACTCACTGCCCATTGGTGGACCACTTCTCGTTGAGTCCTGGTTGCGCCTCGGATGGCCGAAAGTTGAATCTGTGGTCGACAATGCAGACATTGTGCATTCCACCACCATCATTCCTCCAGCAACGTCGTTGCCGTTGGTCGTCACAATTCATGACTTGGCTTTCTTGCGCCATCCAGATTTCTTTACTGCACGTGGCAACAAAGTGTTTCGTCGCAGTCTTGACATCATGCTGAACAAAGCAGACATGGTGTTGTGTTCGTCGCAGGCAACGCTTGACGATTGTGTAACGGCAGGTTTCAGCTCAGATCGTTTACGGCATGTTCCGCTCGGAGTAAGGGCACAGACCATTACCGATTCAGATCGCACACGAGTTCGTGCAACATATGAATTGCCTGAACAGTTTGTTTTGTTTGTCGGCACACTCGAGCCACGAAAGAACTTGACACGCCTCATTGAAGCTCTCGGTTCACTTCGTGATGCTCCGCCTTTAGTTGTTGTGGGAATGGCCGGGTGGGGCGATGAAACTCCATCAACTGCGCACGATGTTCGGTTTACGGGCTTTGTGCCCGCACATGATTTACCTGCCATGTATGAGGCGTGCACAGTTTTCGCTTTCCCTTCGATTTTGGAAGGGTACGGATTGCCAGTCATTGAGGCCATGGCCCATGGCGCTGCGGTGGTTACGTCTCGCGGAACATCAACCGAAGAAGTTGCCGGCGGGGCAGCAGTGCTTGTTGATCCGCTCAGTATTGAATCAATTGCAGCAGGCTTGTCAGAGGCATTGATGAATGCTGATGAACTTCGTACTGGCGGTCTTGCACGTGCTGCTGAAGTGACATGGTCGGCTACAGCCGAAGCCACTATGAACGCTTATAGAGAAGTATTGGGTGCTGCATCATGATTACGCGATATGCGGCTATGAACTTGCTGTGGTGTGTTCCTGGTGTTGGTGGAAGCGAGGAATACTTGTTGCGTCAACTTGATGGACTTGCTTTAATCACACACAACTATCAGGTGGATGTATTTGCACCACGCGGATTTTGTGAACGGCACCCACGCATTGCCGCGGCCTTCACCGTGTATGAGGCACCGAGTTCGTGCACACGTCGAGCAGAGCGTATTTTTCTAGAACACACATGGCTTGCATGGCATACCCGGGAATATCAAGTTGGTCACCATGGTGGCGGTTCAATTCCTCGTTTTGGTAACAAGAACACACTGGTCAC
>CAIZHO010000053.1 GCA_903932805.1 uncultured Roseiflexaceae bacterium
AAGATCACCATGTCGACCTTTTCGGGGGTTTTGACCGGTGACGGTACGCCCGTGAACCAGCGCACGGGGCGCAAGCAGACATACAAGTCGAGCATCTGGCGCAGAGCCACATTGAGGCTCCGCATACCCTTGCCGATGGGAGTGGTCAGTGGGCCTTTGATACCCACCAAATAGTGATTGAAGGCTTCGACGGTGGCGTCAGGCAACCAATTGCCGGTTGTAGTAAAGGCCTTTTCGCCGGCGAGCACTTCGAGCCATTCGATGCTCCGTTGGCCTTTATATGCTTTGGCAATGGCTGCATCGAAAATGCGCACACTGGCGTGCCAAATATCTGGACCTGTACCGTCCCCGATCACAAAGGGAATGACCGGATTGTTTGGGACGTTGAGCTTGCCATCACGAATCGAAATAGCCTCGCCCTTGGATGCACGAATTGTGTTGCTCATCTGCCTTGCCTCATTCAAAAAGTGCCGATTAGCCACACTACACCATACGGAGTAGCCTGCGCGTTTCGCGACAGTATAGCACAGCATCCCCACCACGTATGCACGCCCCGTGATTGCACAGGTTGTGGTACCATATGAACATGTTTTGCACACCTTCAGGGCAGGGCGTAATTCCCTACCGGCGGTAAGTCTACAACAGACAAGCCCGCGAGCAACCCACGTTGCACGATCTGGTGAGATTCCAGAGCCGACGGTACAGTCCGGATGAAAGAAGGTGTGTGCTGATGAATTACTTTGTGTTGCTGTGCAGGCCATAGCAACACGAGTGTGCGTCTGCACCACTGCCCTGCACCTGTATGAGCAGTGATTTTTTATGACGCAACACCAGTACAATCAGTCTGCATATCTTCGTTCCATTGCGTGCGCAGCCTCGGTGTGTGGCCGGACAAGCCCCAATCCTGCTGTCGGTGCAGTTGTTGTCCGAGACAACGCGATCATCGCCTGGGGGGCCACACAACCGCCCGGCGGGAACCACGCCGAACGGCAGGCGTTACTGCAGGCTGGGCCTGCGGCACACGGTGCCGACCTGTATGTGACTCTCGAACCATGTACATTCCACGGGCGCACCCCGCCATGTACCGACGCAATTATTGCGGCGGGCATCGCCCGGGTGTTTTTTGTGATGCGTGACCCTGACCCGCGGATGTATGGCGGTGCCGCAGAAGTCCTCAATGCCCACGGGATTGACTGCATCCAGATCGCCTCCGACGACGATGACATCCGCCTGCAACTCGCACCGTTTTTTCTGCGCATCCAGCAACAGCGACCATGGTTGACATGGAAGTATGCGATGAGCCTCGACGGCAAAATCGCTACCCAGACCGGCATGAGTCAGTGGATCAGCACCGGCGCCAGCCGGGCGGTGGTCCATGCAATCCGCAACCGTGTCGATGCCATCATGACCGGCAGTGGGACAGTCCTCAGCGACGACCCGATGCTGACGATCCGTCTCGCCGATACCATCAGCGAACAGCAGCCGCTCCGTGTCGTCATCGATAGTCGCGGCCAATCACCAGTTACGGCCCGGGTGTTTGTTCAACGTGATGCCGCGACGATGGTTTTTTGTACGCTCGATGCACCACTCGATTGGCAGCACGACCTGCTGCAGCGCGGCGTACAGGTCGTCTGTCAACCAATCAACGGCCAGGTCGATTTGAACCAGGCGATGCATCACTTGAATGCGCGCGGGGTTAATCACGTGCTCCTCGAAGCAGGCGCAGGATTGGCCGGGGCGTGTGCAGACGCACAGCTCATCGACGAAATTCATAGTTTCATAGCGCCAGGGCTCATCGGCAACCATCGTGCGCCGGGACCATTGGCAGGGATGGGGATCGACCAGCTCAACGACTGGCGTACGTTCCGTTTTGTCGGTCAAGACCTACATGGCGGCGATATTCACCTGCACGCAGTGCACCACCGCATCGACACACTCTTTCAACCCGCTGACCAAGGAGTCACCACATGTTTACCGGTATCGTAGAGGAACAAGGCCACATTCTGGTGGCCGAAACGAATCATACGCGCGACAACACGCTCACTATCGCTGCGCGCACGGCGCTCATCGGGACTGCCATTGGCGACAGCATCTCTGTCTCGGGCGTGTGCCTCACCGTCACGCACCTGACCGACGCATCGTTCAATGTGGGTCTATCACCCGAAACACTGCGTTGTACCAATCTCGGTGAACTCAGGGTCGGCAGTGCAGTCAATCTCGAACGTGCACTGACCTATGGTGGCCGGATGGGTGGGCATTATGTGCAGGGGCACGTCGACGGTGTCGGCCACATCAGCGCAATCCGTGCCGAAGGTGAATCGAAGTTCATCACCATCACGCCCCCTGCCGAGTTGCTTACCTACATCGTGATGAAGGGCTACATCGCGATTGATGGCGTCAGCTTGACGGTTGCAGCCCTCGATGCGACGAGTTTTGGGATTGCCATGATTGCACATACCCAATCCGTCGTCACGATGGGGCAGCAGGCAGTCGGCACGCCGGTCAACATCGAAGTCGACATCATGGCCAAATACATCGAACGCATGATTACCCCATGGAGAGCACAGCATGTTGACACCGATTGACCAAATCCTCGACGAACTCGCCCAGGGTCGCATGATTGTGGTCGTCGATGACGAAGACCGCGAAAACGAAGGCGATCTCATGTGTCTCGCAGACGCGGTGACGCCTGACCATATTGCATTTATGGCAGTCCATGGACGCGGGTTGATTTGTCTAGCACTCGACGGTGACATCTGCGATGCGTTGGCCCTCGCGCCGATGGTCGCACACAATCGCTCTGGGACAGGCACGGCGTTCACGGTGTCGATCGAAGCCGCTACCGGTATTACAACCGGCATTTCAGCAGCAGATCGTGCCCGCACCATTGCGGTAGCTGTTGATGCGTCGAGCACCGCCAAGGATATCGTCAGCCCAGGGCATGTGTTCCCCCTGCGGGCGCGTGCCGGCGGGGTGCTCGAGCGACCCGGCCACACCGAAGCAGCAGTTGATTTTGGCCGGCTGCTCAATCGGCGTCGGGCCGGTGTTATCTGCGAAATCATGAACGACGACGGCACGATGGCACGTCGCCCACAGCTCGAAGTGTTCTGTCGCATCCATGGGCTTTCGCTTACCAGTGTGGCCCAACTCGTCGACTATCGGCGGGCCATCCTGCAAGAATCAGACGTGTCAACTCCATCGTTGATGTACGGCAACTAAAGAAAGGGTACCCCCATGACCACCTATCAGGGCCAGTTTATTGGGAACGGTTTGCACATCGCCATCGTGGTAAGCCGCTGGAACGATATCATCACGCAACGCCTCCTCGACGGAGCCATCGATACCCTGGCGCGCCACGGCGTGCAAACAGCCGACGTCGATGTAGCCTGGGTCCCTGGGTCGTTTGAATTGCCCATCGTCGCCAAAAAGTTCGCCGAAAGCGGCCGATACCACGCAGTGATTGCACTCGGTTGTGTGATCCGTGGCTCGACGAGTCATTACGACCATGTAACGTCGGGCGTCACCTCGGGGATTGCCCAGGTCGGGGTCCAAACGGGTGTTCCCTGTATCTTTGGTGTCGTGACGACGGAATCAATTGAGCAGGCAATTGAACGTGCCGGCAGCAAAATGGGCAACAAAGGATCCGAAGCAGCCATGGCAGCCATCGAAATGGCCACCCTGCTGCGCCAAATTCCCAGCTAACACACCCCACAGCGGTGACTCCGCGTACCGCACGGTGCGTCGTACACAGAGGGCAATCCCGACTTCGGCGTACCGGGCGTGATTGCTCTGCGGCGGGTATATGTAGACCGACAGACAACGCCCATGCTGTTTGACACCAACGACAAACAGCATATAATGACGCGAGGTAAAACTCTCTTTTCTAGACTGTTTCGAGGATATGACCATGCTCGACGCATACGTTCCCTTATTGGCAATGGTCGGCATTGCACTCTTTATTGCGGTGTTTGTGCTGTCCGTGTCACGTATCCTTGGGCCACAGAAGCCAACGGTCCGCAAGTTGGCCCCGTACGAATCCGGCATGGAGCCAATCGGCGAGGCGACGGCGCGGTTCCCCATCAAGTTCAACTTGATCGCGATGATCTTCATCTTGTTTGATGTCGAAGTCATCTTCTTCTTTCCCTATGCACTGGTCTATCGCCAACTGGGCATCCCCGGCTTGTTCGAAATGGGAAGCTTTGTGCTGGTGTTGCTGGTCGGTCTGACGTATATCTGGAAAAAGGGAGCGCTCACATGGGACTAGAGACCAAAGCCGGTGATATGGGCGTCGTCACGACGTCACTCGAAACCGTCGCGAATTGGGGCCGCACCAACGCCATGTGGCCGCTTTTGTTTGGTTTGGCATGCTGCGCCATCGAAATGATGGGCGCACAGGGTGCCAACTACGACCTTTCACGCTTCGGGATGGAAATCAACCGTGCCTCACCCCGCCAAGCCGACCTCATCATCGTCGCAGGCCGCGTGTCACGCAAGATGGCCCCGGTCATCCGCCGCTTGTACGACCAGATGTCCGAGCCCAAGTGGGTCATCGCCATGGGCGATTGTGCGTCGTGCGGAGGCGTATTCAACAACTACGCCATCGTCCAGGGCGTCGACGAAGTCATCCCCGTGGATGTCTATGTCGCTGGTTGCCCACCGCGCCCCGAAGCCCTCATCGATGGGATTGTTCAACTGCACGCCAAAGTAGAGCGCATGAAGTTGGACGGTACGCTCCGCGATCGCGCACCGATTCACGTCTAAGACGAAGGATTTCCCATGGACAACACCACTATTAGCACGCGCCTGACCGACCAATTCGGCGCTCGGATTCAACGCTTCGATAGCCACCGTGGTGGCGATGTCGTGGTGTATATCAGCGCGTCAGATCTGATCGACGTGGCTACCTTTCTGCGCGACGACGACGAGATGTCGTTTTCGTTCCTCGAAAACCTGTGTGGCGTCGACTATCTGGGCCGCACACCGCGGTTCGAAGTCGTGTACCACTTGTTGTCGATGAAAAACCGCGTACGGGTCTGTCTCAAGGTCGGCCTCGACGCGATCAACCCGACGGTGCCTTCGTTGACCGGTATGTGGCAGACAGCCAACTATCAAGAGCGCGAAGCATATGACATGTTTGGCATCAGCTTTACCGACCATCCTGGCCTCGACCGCATTTTGATGCCCGAGGACTGGGTCGGGTTCCCACAGCGCAAAGACACACCACTCGGCTACGAGGAAGTCGCCTTTACGTTCAACCAAGCCCAGATCGACGCCCACAAGCCTTTTGCAAAAGAATAAGGCGAAAGAGGGATTATGACCATTATCGATCATTCACTCTCGGTCCCCTCCCCACGGAGCATCACCGAGCCCGCATTGGCCGGCAAAACCGAGACGATGGTCCTCAACATGGGACCACACCACCCGAGTACCCACGGGGTGCTTCGTTTGGTCGTCGAACTCGACGGCGAGACGGTCGTCAATGTCGCGCCTGACATGGGGTATTTGCATACGGGCATCGAAAAAAGCATGGAGTCCAAGACCTATCAACAGGCCTTGGTGATGACCGATCGTACCGACTACCTCGCACCCCTGTCCAACAATCTGAGCTACGTCCTGGCGGTCGAAAGCTTGCTCCAGTGCGAAATTCCCGAACGTGCCCAAACGGCGCGTGTGTTGTTGGTCGAACTCCAGCGCATCTCGAGCCATCTGGTCTGGTTGGGCACACACGCCCTCGACTTGGCGGCAATGAGTGTGTTTTTGTATGGCTTCCGCGAGCGCGAGCAAATCCTCGACATCTTCGAAATGGTCTCTGGCGCACGCATGATGACCAGCTATTTCCGGGTCGGTGGATTGGCCTACGATCTACCGGAGGGCTTCTTCCCTGCAGTCAAAGCACTCACCGACGTGATGCCGTCACGCATCGACGAATACGAATCGTTGCTGACCAACAACATCATCTGGAAGCAACGCACTATGGGCATTGGCGCTATCGACAGTGCCGCCGCACTGCAGTACGGCATGACCGGCCCCGGATTGCGGGCTACGGGTGTTGCATGGGATCTCCGCAAAGCAATGCCGTACAGTGGCTACGAAAACTATACGTTCTCGATCCCCACTGCCACCAATGGCGACATCTATGATCGCTACCTCGTCCGGATGGCCGAGATGCGTGAGTCGGTCAAAATCGTCGAACAGGCCTACACACGCCTCAAGGCGATGGGACCTGGCCCATGGCAGACGAGTGATCGCAAGATTGCCCCGCCACCCAAAATCGAAATCACCGAAAGCATGGAATCACTGATCCACCACTTCAAGTTGTGGACCGAAGGCTTCAAGCCTCCACGCGGTGATGCCATGGTCGCGATCGAATCCCCCCGCGGTGAATTGGCGACGTACATCGTCAGCGATGGTAGTCCCAAGCCATACCGCGTCCATATGCGGGCGCCGTCGTTCATCAATCTGCAGGCACTGCCACACATGGCCAAAGGTCAGTTGATGGCCGACCTCGTCGCATTGATTGCCTCGCTCGACCCCGTGCTCGGTGAAGTGGATCGTTAAGCGGTGCAGACCGCCCACCAGGTAGGATGCTCTATGTCACTCCGACAGACACACGGCGCCGAGATCGATGCCATCTTGGCCCGATACCCCCACAAGCGCAGTGCTATTTTGGCATTGCTCTATATTGCGCAAGATACGTACGGTCGCCTGACCGATGCCGCCATTCGTGAGGTTGCCGAGATTATCGACACCAACCCCACCGATGTGTTCGAAGTCGTTGGGTTCTACACGTTACTGTATGATGACAACGTCGGCAAAGTCGTGTTGCAAGTCTGCGACGATGTCCCGTGTGGGTTCTGTGGTGCCGAAGAGCTTGTCAGCACCCTCGAGAACAAACTCGGTATCAAAAGCGAAGAAACCACGGCAGACGGCTTGTTCACCCTCCAACGCGTCAAGTGTTTGGCAGCCTGCAACCGTGCACCGTTGCTCCAAGCAAACCTCGACTACTACGGCGAACTCAGCACTCCCGAAAAAGTCGACGAACTGTTGACCCAACTCCGGACCCGCATCGCAAACAACGACAACATCAGCATTTCGGGCCGTAACGCCACCTTGTAATACCGGTGTCGACCCCCGGACTTGCTGTGCAAGTCCGGGGGTTTGTCTATGCAGGGCGATTCCGTCCGGTGACGTCGCTCCGTCTGACGATTGCTTGTATTTGGTCACTCATGGGCATCTATGGATGACCCGTTGTCTGCCCATCACCCGTCGGGGCTTCGTGCCCCGTGGCAGTGGTGGTTTTTGAATATCGTCGTGCACCATCTGATAACTTGCCACGATATACGGCATATGGTAGTATTTGACTACTTGGGGATGATGATTTTAAGGGATAGCAATGACACAAAATGAGTTCCGGCTACCCGAGTTACACTTCGACACATCAAATCCCGACCCTCGCTGCGCGTGCGTGTTGGTACTCGATACTTCGACCTCGATGGCCGGTGAGAAAATCAATCAATTGAACGAGGGCCTGCAAGCCTTTCAGACCGAGTTACGGAGCGACGAGATTGCCCAATCACGGGTCGAAGTCGCCGTGGTGACCTTTGGCCCCGTCCAAATCGCGGTGCCATTTACATCGGCGAGCGAGTTCCGTGCCCCTGAGTTGGTCACGACTGGCGATACGCCGTTAGGCGCAGCGTTGCATCAAGCACTCGACATGGTACACGAGCGCAAAGCGTTGTACCGCAGCGTGGGCATCCCGTATTACCGTCCCTGGATCATGTTGGTCACCGACGGGACTCCCAGCGATGGCACCCAGCAATGGAAGAGCGCTGCACAGCGCATCCGTGCCGAAGAACTCAAAAAAGGCGTGGCGTTTTTTGGGGTGGGCGTCGCCGGAGCCGACATGCATGTCCTGAGTCTGCTGTCGCACCGTCAGCCGATTGGCCTCAAGGGGTATTCGTTCCGCGAAATGTTTGTCTGGCTTTCCGGGAGCCTGCAACACGTATCGCAATCGCAACCCAACGACACCGTCACCCTCAAACCTACTTCCGACTGGGGCACACTCTAGCAGAAGGATGCCAGCATGAGTTGGACCTCTGGGGGAGCCTCGATTGTGGGCAGTTCCCACCGCAAAACCGACACCCCCTGCCAAGACGCCCACTTGATTGTGACCGCCAACGGCTCGCTCATTGTGGCGGTATCCGACGGCCTCGGGTCGGCAGCGTTGTCGCATATCGGGGCCAAGCATGTCTGTACGAGCGTCATCCACTCGATCGAACGCACGTTTGACATGCAACGCACACGCAAGCTGTCGCTCGGCGGTGTACGCGAGTTGATTTGGCGATTCACTCGCGCACCCAAAAATCCCGAGCAAATGCTCAAAGAAGCATTCGCCGAAGCGCATCAGAGTTTGGTCAAGCTCGCTGCAAAAGAGGGGAATCTCCTGAGCGCATACGCGTGTACGTTGGTGGTTGTGGTCGTCATGGCAGATTCGTGGCACACACTCCACATCGGCGACGGTGCTGTGGTCGGCGTTGCCGAAGACGGCAGCGTCCGCACGTTGAGTGCACCCGAACGCGGTGAATTCGTCAATTCGGTGACGCCACTGACCAGCACCCGCTACCAACGGGCATACCGCTACGCCGAGGGCCACGAACGACTGTTTGGTGTCGCGGTGTTTAGTGACGGGATCCAGAACCTCTGCATCAACTACAAAACCGGCGCTGCGTTCGATGGCTTCTTCCAACCCATTTTGTCATGGTTCCGCGGATTGCCGCGTGATTATGATCGGACCACTGCAATCGCCAAGCTCCTTGATTCGGCACAGATTCGCCAGAAAAGTGACGATGATTTGACCCTGGCTATCGCGTTACGGAGCTAAATGTGCTCCATCGATGCCCGACACACTGAGTCACGAGGGTTGCTGGTATGAGCGCGCATCATCAACTCGTCTTTTATACCGGTCCGCGTGAAGCGGTACACCTCGCTAACCTCATCGCGTCCGGCGGTGAAGGCGGTGTCTACAATGTCTTCGAATACCCTGACCAGGTTGCCAAGATATTCCACCCGCGCCAACGCACCGCGGCTATCGCCGAAAAACTGCAAGTCATGCTCCAGTTCCGCCCGGCCGAGGATGTCAACGCCCACCGGCATCATGTCCTGATTGCATGGCCGACCCAAATCATCTACAAAACACCCTCCGCCCAGACGTCGTACACCAGCGCAAACGGCACCGAAAATCTGGTCGTCGGCTATTTGATGCCCAAGCTCAATCACACGTACGCGATTGCCCAGTTGCTTAACCCGAATTTCCGCATCAAACACCACCCCGAGCTCAACCACCGGCATATTTATCGGGTGGCCATCAACTTGGTGCGTATTGTCAGCCAGCTCCATAGTAATGGCATTGTGATCGGCGATATCAATGAAAAGAACTTCCACTTTACCAAGGAACTCGATCGGGTCGCACTCGTATCGATTATCGATTGCGACTCGATGCAGATCACGTCGCCGATGGGCGAGATTTTTCCCTGTAATGTGGTCGTCCCCGAGTACACTGCACCAGAACTCCATGGCAAAGATATCCGCAAGGGAGTGGTACGGACCGAACAGCATGATCTATTTGGGTTGGCGGTGTTGTTGTATAAGCTCCTGATGCAGGGCTTTCATCCGTTCCAAGGGATCCCATCAGCCGGGATGCCGCAAGTCGAGTCGGCTCAGGTGTGGTGCATCAAAAACAACGTTTTCCCACACATCGCGAATTCGTTTTATGGACCACCGCGGTACGCACCGCGCATCACGTCATTGCCGCCGACGTTGATTACCTTGTTCTTGCGGGCCTTCCTCAAGGGATATGCGCGCCCGACTGCTGTCGAGTGGGAAGCTGCGTTGACGCATCTCGAACAAACCCTGGTCCCGTGCAGCAACGATAGTAGCCATATCCATCCTGCAGACTGCCCGTGTGTGGTCTGCGAGTGGGAGTATGCCAACGGCAAACGGACTACCGGGGGCCTGATTGTACCCGGCGAACTCGCCGATATGCCGTTGCCACCGCTGATGCGTACCTCCGACATTACCGCACCGAGTCCCATCACGCCTTCGGTGTGGCCAGCGCCTGAACCGACCCTGCGCGAAAACGACCCGATCGATCCACCCGCAGAGGCACCTGCGGAGCGCCCCATTCCCAGATCAGTGTGGAGTACCCCGATATCGACCCCGGATCCGACACCGTCATCGCAGTCTACCCCGCTCGCGACCCACCCGCCTGCAGCGCCGTCGCAGGCTGGTGCCATCCCTGACCCTACGCCTACTCCAGCGGCAGCGCCGCTCCCTGTGCAACCTGCGCCGTCACCTTCAGAGCCCATACCGACGAGTCTGCCTACCGCACCCAGCGTCGTGTCCGCTCCACTGACCCCAGATGCAGAAGAGCCTGCCACCCCTCCGAGCATCAAACCATCGCTGTGGAGCACCCCGTTGCCGGGGATGTCATCTATCTCGAACCCCATCCCAGTGACCCGTACCACATCGGTGAGCGCTCCCATCCCGGTACAGCCCAGGCCCGAGCAACCCCTGATCCCCCCGGTACCGAGCAGTGTTCCCCTCGCGGTGCCGCTGGCCGCCGGACCCGACCAAAGCCCGCTCTTCGGGCAGACTAATCCTGCGCCCGAACCAGTCCCTGATCCGGCGCCTGTCGAACCGCCACCATTGCGCTCGCAAGAGACGCAGGCGCTCGACACGCAAGCAATTGCCGCTGCGGTGGCAAACAGCGCATCATATGTAA
>CAIZHO010000054.1 GCA_903932805.1 uncultured Roseiflexaceae bacterium
CCGATACAGACGCGAGCCCCAGCCGCATCAGGCGTGGTGCGGTCGACCAAAAGGCCAGCGCATACCCCAGCACCGGGATGGTGAGAATTTTTGAGATAGGAGGGCGCGTCAAGGCGCGCACTTCAGGGGCCAGCGCAACAATATCGATGATACGCTCCGGTGCGAACACCGCCATTTGCAACGCCACACGACCGCCATAGGAATGTCCGATGATGCTTGCACGATTGATGCCTATTGATTCCAATACATCGAGCACCATGCGCGCTTGTGACGCAGTGGTGTAGTGCACTGGATTCAGCGAACGCGACGATGCACCTGCACCTACCATGTCAATCGCTATGACGCGGAATCCCGCTCCAACGAGTGCGTGGTGGAGCCGCTGCCAACTGTCAAGCCAACTGCCGAACCCATGGATCAGCACAATGACTGGACCGTTCCCACGTTCGCGCAACGCAATAGCGACACCGTTCCACATGACATGACGCATATCGGTGCTGAGGAGCGTCGCTGGATCGTGTGTTTCACGGTGTGTAATCAGCAGATACGGTGCAATCAGGAGCAAGACTCCAACCATACATGCAATAATCATCGTTTTGCCTCATCTTACTCAAGGGTCACGGTACCTCCGTCGGGTGCGGCTGTGCACGCAAGCTCTCGGAAATCCCTATTGCGATACCGCTCCAGAGTGCTGCGATCAGAAAGGTAGCCGCATATCCCGCACTGCTCACCAGAATACCACCGGCAACCGGGATGACTGCTCCGATTCCGAGCAGGGTGTTTGCGAGTCCCATGTACAGTGGACGTTGTTCGGGGGGTGAAACTTCAAGCAAAAATGTCATGCTCGCGATACCGACCCCGTCTGCTGAGATACCTCCAATTAAACTGGCAATCAGGAGCCATGCAATCAATGCATACGCTCCTATTGGCACAATCCATGGTGCAGCAAAGAGCATCAACGGAGGAAAAATCGCTAATGTACCGGTGAAACGTAGTAACCATACCATACCACGGCTGTCACCTAACCTCCCCCAGACAAGATTGGAGGAAGCAGCTGCCACGGCAGATACTGCAATCAATACCCCAGCGATACTCTTGCCGAGATGGAGCTCTTCGGTCACATAAATGATGGCGAACGGCTCAGCCAGTCTACCGATGAGGAGGCATAATCGTACAATGATAAACGTTCGATATCGTGCGTTTCCCCGCAAAATGTCCGGTGCTGCACGCAGTGCAGCACCAATACCCTGCCGCGGTACCACGAGTTGTGCTGCGGGCTCGCGCACCCGTGCAAAAAACAGCATCCCAGTTGCATAGCACACCAGACTGACGAAACTAATCAACGCAAAGTTATGTGGAAACGCAAGCGGGCTTTCGTCACTCAACAGCCAACGGACAAAAGGCCCTGCAATTGCAAACGCCAACAGCCCGCCGTACAGTTGGCGCGTTCCGAAGAACCTGCCCCGATGTGCCGGCGGAACGATTTTGGCGACGATATCCTGAAAACTCAGTGTCGTCACACCACCACCGAAATTGAAGAGTGCATAACACACCAGAATTGCAGCGAGTGCATAGCTCGGTGCGATGTCGGTTGCAAAGAAGCACGCACACACAACCGCCAATTGGGCCACGATACGGAGTGCGGCAAATGTGCGGTATATCGGTAATTTGTAGGGGAGTGATTGGACATATCCGCCCACCAATAGTTGGGGTAGGAGGTAGCCAGTGCTTTGAATGACGGGGATCAGGCTGACAAGCGTCAGAGATCCACCGAGTTGGCGCACCAACAGCGACAACACAAGCCCCGGGTTGCTGATGGCCTCTCCCAGGGTAAAGACTGCGCCGTTGATAACCCCACGCATGTAATTCGCCCGCATTTCTGCGGGCGTGAGCGTTCCGTGTTCGTTCATGGGGTCGTTGCACCACGCATCAGGTGCACAATAGCCTGTGGTAACCGCCCGCTCACGATGGCACCGTCACCATCGTACGTTTCGGAGGTAATGACACCGCGTTGCCGCCAGATCTGCAACAAATCGCCACGGCGATATGGGATGTATGCGCGCAGTTCGACCATCTCTTGTTCGAGCATCGATTCGATGCGTGCAGACAGGGCTTCGAGCCCCCATTGTTCTTGTGCCGATACCGCAATGAAGTCCTTCGGCAAACCGAGTGCTTCGGCCATGTGTGCGACGGTCTGCTCGTCAACCCCTGCGAGTTTGTCGATTTTGTTGAGGACGACAAGTGTAGGCGTGTCGGCACAGTCGAGCTGTTTGAGCGTGTCGTTGACCGTTGCGGCTTGTTGTTCTGCATTGGCATGGGTAATGTCGAGCACATGTAGAATCAAATCGGCGTCTTTGATTTCTTCGAGGGTAGCGCGAAAGGACACAACGAGCTCCGTCGGCAGTTTTTGGATGAATCCCACCGTGTCGGTCAGCAGGTATTGTGTCCCATGCGGTGTACTGACCTGCCGGGTGGTCGGATCTAACGTCGCAAAGAGTCGGTCTTCTGCGCGAACGGTCGCGTGCGAGATGGCATTGAGCAAGGTAGATTTGCCGGCATTGGTGTACCCGACAATTGCTACCACTTGGACGCCGGTTTTGCGCCGGCGCTCGCGATACACCTCGCGTTGGGCATGCAAATCGCGTGCCTGTGCTTCGAGTACCGTGATTCGTTTGTTGACTAGCCGTCGGTCGACTTCGAGTTGCGTCTCGCCCGGACCACGCAAGCCGACCACCCCGCCTGCAGAGCCACCACCGCCGCCCGCTTGGCGCTCGAGATGCGACCATTGCCGTCGCAGCCGGGGCAGGAGGTATTTGTACTGCGCCAGTTCGACTTGGATTGCACCTTCACGTGTGCGCGCGTGCCGTGCAAAAATATCGAGAATAATCGTCGTGCGATCAAGCACGGGGGTATCGAGTGTTTCTTCGAGATTGCGGGTCTGGCCAGGGGTCAATTCGTCATCAAAAATGACCAAATCATAGCCGAGCACCTCTTTGAGCGCTTTGATTTCTTCGACTTTGCCAGGCCCAATAAAGTACTGTGAAAAGGTGTGTTTAAGGCGCTGGTGCATGGTGCCGACGACATCAATATCTGCAGTATCGACCAAAAGCGCGAGTTCGGCCAAGGAGTCCACTGCGGGCCACGGACTCCGCCCACCTGTCAACTCACTCCCCACCAAAAAGGCTTTGTCACGCGGTGGCTTGGTCGCGTGGAGCTTCGTGCCACGGGCTGTTTCGGATGTACCGTACAGCGCTTCCTTTGGGATTTCACTCAATGTTGGGATCCTCTACGCCGCGGCGTTCCGCGACGATATACAATGGTCGGCGTTTGACTTCGTCATAGATACGACCGAGATATTCACCAATGACGCCAAGAAAAATCAGCTGAATGCCGCCGAGAAATAACACGCTGACCAACGTCGTTGCTTGGCCATAGAAGATGTCGGAGTTCAACAACCGGAGGATGATCGCGAGAATCATTGCCACTGCACTCACTGCAGCAATCGCAAAGCCTGTGTATGTGGCAAGTTGAAGGGGGAGATACGAAAAACTGGTGATCGCATCAAGCGCAAACCGCAACATTTTGCGGAGCGGGTACTTGGTAACCCCGGCTGTCCGTGCGTCACGGTTGTATTTGACGCCGGTCTGCTTGAACCCAACCCACACCGAAAGGCCACGCATAAACCGGTGATGTTCACGCATTTTGGACATGGCAGCGACCACGCGCTGGTCCATCAAGCGAAAGTCGCCAGTGTCGAGTGGCAAATTGATGTTGGTTATGCGCCGAATAAGGCGATAAAACATGCTTGCAGTCATGCGTTTAAATGCGGTCTCACCTTCACGCTGCGCACGCACGCCGTAGATGACTTGAAAACCGTTTTGCCATTCTTTATACATGTCGATAATGACTTCGGGCGGGTCTTGGAGGTCAGAATCAATCACGGCAACCGCTTGCCCAGATGCGTGATCGGTGCCGGCGGTGATGGCAATTTGATGTCCAAAGTTGCGAGAGAAATGAATTACTTTGACGCGTGGATCAGCTGCGTGAAGACGGTCCATGATGTCGCCAGAACTATCATGTGAGCCATCGTTCACGAGGATAAGTTCGAACGGCACGGCGAGTTGTTCGAGTGCGCCAATCACCCGTCGATAAAACTCGGGGAGCAGTATTTCTTCATCGTACACCGGTGCAACAACCGATACGACAGGTAGGATGGGCACGCTGGTCATCAACGATCCTCCGTTCCAAACCGAATTTCCGTGTCTCTGTGCAGATTGTAGCACAGCCCCTTATGGGGTTTTGAGCGCCGGTATGCCGTCGACGACATAATAGAGGAGGATGGTTTCGCCATTCTGGCGAAAGACCCGTTCTTCTTTGCCGCCGGGATAATACGACCGAATAAGTGCAAGTTCAGAACTTCGTTGCGGAGCAAATAAAAAAACGTGCTTGGGCCCTTCCAATACCCACGGTGGGGCACTCGTAAGCGGTTGGGGTACATCCACTCCCCGTACATGCGGAGCCTGAAACGCGAGTATCGGGTTACCGTTATACCGCAAAAAAGGTTCGGTGAAGGCATACGCGGTTGATCGGTCGGGGAGTGACTCGATGGTGCTCCCGATCGCACTGGCCATTGCATCTGCAGGTTGTATTGCGGCGTTGCGGTTGTTGATCAGATAATTATTCGCATCGTATCCTGCAATTCCGATCGCAAGCGTTATCCCGATGGTTTGTATCAGCCAATTAGGGAGGCTCCAGTCTGATTGAATCCACTCGAGGCGTAACCATCGACTCGACTGCGCAAGCCCAATCCCGACGATGATTGCCACAAATGGTGTCACAAACATCATCCGTTGCGCTGCCGGGGTGTTGATGGTAAGGGCTGCAATGGAGACAGCGGCCATCAACCCCAAAAATAACAACCAGTACCGGGGATCATCGTACTCGCGTATCATTAACAAGATCCCAATCAAGAAAAGTACTGCACTGGGAAGTGTGAGCATCGCCAAACCGACGTCATACCCATCACGGACCGGCACAGCAATAAATGCTGCCAGCGCATCACGAACTCCCGAAAGGAGCACTACCCATGGTGGGAG
>CAIZHO010000055.1 GCA_903932805.1 uncultured Roseiflexaceae bacterium
AGATGGCGCTGTTCCAACGCTGAAGCGGTCGCGGTCGCTGTTCCCATGCATTGAACGTATGTACGGACCACCCCCTGCGCAGGCCGCAGGGGGTGGTTTTCACATGAGGCACCATCAGAGTGAATCAGTCTACAAGCCAACGTTGGAGTTCGATGGCATTGCCCTCGGGATCTGCCACATAGCACCACGAGACACGACGATCACCGGCGCTCGTGGTCACGATGTCGCCGATGCATGTGCCGCCCCCGTCTACGAGTGCCTGGCGCGTCGCCTCGATGTCGTCGACTTGGAACGCGAGGTGGCCAAATCCACTGCGCCGTACATTTGCTGCGACCGCAATGAGCGGGTCGTAGCGATAGATTTCGAGCGTGGGGCCGTTGTCACCATACCCAGGGAGTCGCACGTGGACCCCGCGGATGCGGGCATTGGTCACACCCACCCCTGCATCGACGAGTGGACCCTGCAAATCGCGTGCCGGTTCGAGACGTGTGCACCCCAGGTGTGTGCAATAGAAATCGGCGAGCAACTCCCAGTTGCGGGCAACCAGATTGACATGACCAAATCGCACGGCACCGCTCCTTTGCGCAAACAGCTATCGGGCTAGGACCCGAGCCGGGCGAGTTCTTCGGCGATGAGCGAATCATCCAACTTGCGGAACAACGGCGCCGGTTCGCGGATCAGCGTCCCTGGTTTGAGCGTGCTGATGTGCCAGCCAGCGTGATAGCGGTAATCGCCGGTCAGGACAGGGCGTTGCTGACCATCGGGGTCTATCTCTGACTCGACTACTGGTTGCGGGGCCAGCACGTCATCGAAGCCCAACATCGTGTGCAGGCGCTGACAGGCATGTGGCATGATAGGCGCCATCAGCCGATTGATGGTGTCGACTGCCCGGAGCGCCACAAAAATGACCGTACCAGCGCGGGTCGGGTCGACTTTGACGACCTTCCACGGCTCTTGCTCGCTGAGATACTGATTGGCGAGCTGTGCCAGAGACATGGCTTCTTGCAGGGCAGCACGCAGTTTTACGGCTTCGTACAGTTCTTGGGTACGCCCAAAACCATCTTCGATGGCGTTCATCAGTGCGGTGTCGACGGGCAAAAAGTCACCCGGGGTAGGCACGCCACCGAAGTTGCGCTGTGACAGGGTGAGCACACGATTGGCCAGATTACCCCAGGTAGCGACGAGTTCGCTATTGACGCGCTGCACGAATTCGGCCCAGCTCCAGTTGCTGTCTTTGCCTTCGGGGGCTGCAGCGGTCAGGTAGTAGCGGAGCAGATCGGGCTCGTAACGGGTCAACAAATCGGGCATCCACAGCGCCCAATTGCGGCTCGTACTCATTTTTTCGCCTTCGAGGTTGAGGAACTCATTGGCTGGTACATCGAACGGCAACGCCCGATCGCCATAGCCCAACAGCATCGCCGGCCAGATGATGGTATGGAACGGGATGTTGTCTTTGCCGATGAAGTAATAGCCTTTGGACGCACGTGTTGGGTCCCACCAGGCGCGCCATGCATCGGGTTGACCGGTCCGTTTTGCCCATTCGAGCGACGCCGAGTAATACCCGATGACGGCATCAAACCAGACGTAGATGCGCTTGTCTTTGAACTCGGGCAGGTTGCCAGGCACCGGTACGCCCCACTCGAGGTCACGGGTGATAGCCCGACCATGGAGGCCCTCACGGAGCCAGTTTTGGGTAAAGGCGAGGGTGTTGCTGCGCCAGTAGTCGCGCGACGTCGAGTCAAGCCAGGTACGCAGATTGGGTTCTAGCTTTTCGAGATCGAGATAGAAATGCTCGGTATCGCGGAACGTCACCGGTGCGCCGTCGACCGTCGATCGCGGACTACCCAGCTCTTTGGGATCACGGAGCTGACCACACTTATCGCACTGGTCGCCACGTGCTTTATCGTATTTGCAGTTGGGGCAGATCCCCTCGACAAAGCGATCGGGCAAGAAACGGCCCAGCGACTCAGAATACGAGCCGACGGCTGTCTCGCGGTAAATGTAGCCTTTGGACTGGAGGACTTCGAAGATGTCGGTGGTGGCAGCATAGTGATTGTCGGTGTACGTCTGCGTGAACAAATCGAACGTAATGCCCATGGCACGCAGGGTATCGATGAAGCTGGCATGGTAGCGATTGATGATGGCCTGCGGCAGGACGCCTTCTTTTTCGGCGGCGAGGGTAATGGGCGTCCCATGGCAATCCGAGCCCGATACCATCAGCACGTCCCGACCGCGTTGGCGGCTATAGCGGGCAAAAATGTCGGCTGGCAGGTATGCCCCGGCGATATGCCCGACGTGGAACGGACCATTTGCATACGGCCAAGCAACTGATACAAGAACGTGATTTGCCATATATCCTCCATCTGTTCATACACAAAAAAGCACCGCGGGTACAGCTTGTACCCGCGGTGTGGAGCAACCGTCATGGTGCTCAACACGCGGGGGTGGTCATCTGCATCATGTGTGTGTATCGTCGTATCCGACGCATCGTTCGCTCCCTCGTCAAGTACCCAAACTATACCAGTGCGGGCGAGCACTGTCAACGCAACGGGTGCACTGCTTCGGGGCGGTGACTCCGCATCGAGCGGTAGGCTGCATCGACAACGGCTACTGCACGCAGCCCATCTACACCACTAATCGGGGCTACAGTCCCATTGCGCACAGCGTCGATCCAATCGGCAATCATGGCCGCGTCGAAGTTCACACCATGGCCAGCCCATTGATACCGACGGGTGGATTGTTGATAGACGTCGACATGCGGTCCGAACACGTCCAAATTGATGATGCCATTCACCGTGGTGACTTCCATCGTCACATCGCCCCAGGTAGGGTATACACCGCCTGGGCGTGACCAGCTGGGGTCAAGGCTGACCACCATCCCATCGTCGAGCGTCATCAACAGCATACCGACATCGTCAACGGGAATATCGTACAGCCGTGTTGCACCTTCGGCATACACCGAAACAATCTCGCGACCCCAGATCCAGCGCACCAGGTCTGCAACGTGTACGGTGTGATCCATGATAGCGCCACCACCTGACCAGACAGGATCACCGAACCAACCGCCCGGGTAGGTGCCACGATTCGTTGCACGCACCATCAAGGTCTGCCCCAACGAACCACCGCGGATACTGTCGCGGAGCCGCAGAACAGCAGGGCTGTAGCGCACGGGGAAGGCCGTACCGAGCAACACCCCGCCCTGCGCAAACGCATTGACCATTGCCTGCGCATCTTCGTGAGTGGTTGCGAGTGGCTTTTCGCACAGCGTCGGCACCTTGGCTGCGGCTGCCTGCATGGCGATAGGGTGGTGCTGTGTGTTTTCGGCGGCGATCATCAGTGTGTCGCAGGAGGCCAGGAGATCTGACAATTGTTGGTACCACGGCACACCATAGTGTGCAGCAAATGCTGCGCCGCGTTCAACGTCGTGGTCGTAGACGCCGCTGACGACGACCCCTGCAAGCTCTTTGCCGGCGGCTGCATAGCTATGGGCGTGGCCATGGGCGACCCCGGCAATGCCAATCCGTATACGAGGAGTCGTCATCACTTCATCCCTTCTACGGGGTAGCGCACCACGGCACCCGTGGTGGCACTTTCGACGATAGCGAGTGTGATGCGCAGGCTTTCGAGGCTGTCTTGCGGGCTGCTCCGCGGGGCAGTACCGCCGCGGATCCATGCATCGAATGCACAGAGTTGTGCATAGTACGGATCTTCTTGGGCCGTCAAATCAGCAGCCAGCGTCGCACCACTGCCGGGCTGTGGGCGCAGCACCAAATCGACGATCCCGTCGTTGCGGTGTGCGACGATGCCATCACTGCCAGCGACTTCGATCGACGTGACGAATCCGTCCGGGTACGACCAGTTCGCTTCAGCATGCGCAATAACCCCTGATGCAAAGCGCAGGATCGCGAGCACCCCGTCTCGGCCAGGGAGCGCACGTGCGGTGATTGAACGCGCATAGACGCGTTCGACAGGCCCGAACGTCCAGAGCAACCAATCGATGTCGTGGATGAGCAAATCGAGTGCGACACCGCCACTCCGTGGGGTATCGGCGTACCAACTGTGTGCGGGAGGGTGCGCGCCAGCGCGCGATGTGCGAGCAACGCCGATCTGGCCGATAGTACCGGCCACAATCGTGGCATGTGCGGTCGCGTATTCGGGGAAGTAGCGCACGACCTGACCACACAGCAGTTTGCGTTGCGCATGCTGGGCAGCTTCGAGCATTGCGATGCCTTCGGAGACCGTACGCGCCAATGGTTTTTCGACCAAGACGTGGTGCCCTGCCTGCAGCGCTGCAACGGTAAGTGCCGCATGTGTATCTGTCGGAGTTGCAATGACGACAGCATCAATATCGTTCCGGCACAATAACGCAGAGATGTCCGCACTACACGGCGCATGCACGCGGTCGGCGAGTGCACGCATCGCAGGACTAAACTCGGGCGCGGCGCAGGCAATCAACTGTGCGTCTGGCATACGCAGGATGTGCCCTGCGTGTACAGACGCCATCCCTCCCCCGCCGATAACTCCGTAGCGCATCACGACCTCCTTGTCGATGGTCTGCTATTTGGTTGGTTCATTGTAGCAAAAGGGTGCATGGTATACTTAATCACTCATTACGACGCAGTATGGAGGTCTTCGTGCAACAGGTTCGACAGTGGCATCACCGCGGTGTGATTGCAATGGTATTCGCGGTGTTCGTCTTTTTCGGGTTCAGCATTGGAGCCAACGGCGTCTTTTGGAAGGACATCATGCCGGCCGCCGGCATGGGTGAAGCACTATTTGGCGAACTTTCGCTCATTTCACCACTGACAGCAGTCTTCATTCTGTTATTCGGTGGACCAATCATCGAACGGATCGGCAAACGAATTGCCTTATCGATAGGGCTCATCGTACTGACGGCTGCGACGCTTGTCTTATCGGCAGTCGCAACACCGACACATTTTGCTGTGGTGAATCTCTTGTATGGGCTCGGCTACGGCATTGTCGAAATCACTATCAACTCTGTCACCCTGGATTGGGAGCGCGAACGCAGTCGAAGCGTGATGAACTACGTCCACGCAGTGTTCTGTGCGGGTGCGGTTGTTGCCAGTCTGGCTGCCGGTCAATTGCTCCAAATGCAGGTCGCCTATGCAACCATTTTGTGGGGGATCGCTGGTATCGGTGCCACGCTGGCGCTTATCAATCTCTTTCTGCGCTTCCCCGATAGTGTGGTCCAAGAAGGCAGTAGCGATGCGGGGGCCGCCTTCCGATTGCTGCGAACAAAAAAAGTCGTGCTTACCTTGTCAATGATTGGTTTTTTTGCAGGGTTTGCTGAAGGCATCGCGATCACCTGGTCTGTGTTGCACCTGAGCAATTTGGGGGCATCTGCGGTGATTGGTGGATTCGGATTTGCCTTATTCAATACTGTCATGTTTGTCGGCCGGATGACGAATGCGACCATTGTGACACGCTATGGGGTCGTGCGTTCTATCATGGTGTCGGCAAGCGCGATTATCGTCGCGGGCGTTCTGATGGCATTCACCCAAAATCTCTGGTTGGCCATCGCCGCATTTGCTATCCTCGGATTTGGTGCTGCCGGTCCCATCCCCACTGCACTCACCGCCGGAGCGAAGCTCGTGCCTGGCCAAAATAGTGCATTTTCTGGCGCGCTTATGTCAATCACGTATGTTTCATTCATCGTGTGTGCGCCGCTTATCGGCAATATCGCAGAACTGACGTCATTGCAAACTGCCCTCATCACCACCATCGTGGTAGGAGTGTGCCTCTTTGGATTTGCACAACGACTCCACACTGTCTCACGCAACGCAGTCTGAGATTCGGCGGGTGGGCTGGGGCATTCACATACTGCTGTGGGCAACGCTCTGGATTGCCGGGTGTGCTGCTCCGCAGGAACTGATTGTTGCAAGCACACCTCCACCCGCCACGACTGTTCCAACACGACAGGCAACGCCGACTGCGCGAGCGCCGAGTCATACCCCATCACCGACGATTGGGGTCGTCGTCAGTGCCCCAAGCCCGACATTCACACGCTTCACTGCGGTAGAACGCCGGAAATTTTTCCGTCAAAT
>CAIZHO010000056.1 GCA_903932805.1 uncultured Roseiflexaceae bacterium
CTTGCAAACACGTCGTTCACGGTTGCATTTTGGGCGAAGCGGGCGCGTGGAGTGACCGAAGAGACCATACTCTCCCTCGGAGCGACCCAGGCCACCGGCAAGCTCTTCTCGTTTGGATTCGACACCGAAGGTCGCATCGAATGTGCGTTCTATGACGATAACTTACTGACCGCAAACTGGTACAACGACACCCGCTGGCATCATTATGCGTGTGTTTACGACCGCACAACCAATGCGCGTCGCATTACTCGGGACGGGGTGGTCATCGCCGAAGACCGCGCCAAAGCACCATTCTCGGGCACGGGTCCTCTTCTCGTCGGCCGTCGTCCAGATCGTTCTGACGGGTTCAGAGGTTCGATAGACCGATTAGCAATATATAACCGTGCACTGACCCCGAGCGAACTCTCCGCAACAGGCAATCTGCCAAACAGTGGCGCGCTCGCCCAACTCGGCTTTGATGAACGTGTATATGCGAGTGAGGCTCCGTCCCGTATACAGCTTGTCTGTACCGTGACGAATAAATGTCCCGCCTCCGTCTTCGATGGATCATCAAGCAGGTTCGCTCTTTCTTTCAACGCAAACAGCAGCCCGTTGACAACCAGTGAGCCACTCATCCTCAAACCATTCACCGTTGCCTACTGGGCTAAGTCAACAGCGACCGGGCGACAAGTCGTCTTTGCACAGGGAACCGGGGCATCGATGATGTCAATGGGTTTCACTGCAGACAAACGTGCCTTTTGTGCATTCGGCACAAATGAATCAACCAGTGCCATTCTTGATACGCAAGGTCATTTCATTTCGTGTACGCTCGATGGGTCCAGCCGAACATTGAGTGTAGACGATACATTTACGACGACCACCGCAGCACTCAGCGGCACTGGGAATGGTGTGACCATGATTGCTCCGCTCCCAAACGGGACCAACATCAAGTACCAGGGTATCCTCGATGATCTGGCAATCTACAGAGTGGCACTCAATCGCAGTCAAATCATCGAACTCGCAAATCGAAGCGCGATTGCGCCGCAACCGACCCTCGCCACCCTGACATCTACCCCTGTGGGTCGCTCCACCGCGACCAAAACCCGAACAATCACGGGGACGGCAATTACAACTGGGACCGCAACCTTTGCGCGCACCAAAACGCCGCTCCGTGCCACGGTATCGTACACACCGGCAGTCGCACCGAGCTACACACGAACCAAGACACCCTATGTTTCATCTACCCCCAGCCGCACGAACACGGCAACGCTCACGCCTACAAACACTGTCGTTACATCAACGCCAACGATTACCTCCTCTCCCACTAGGACATTCACTCGTACACCACTCTTTCTGACACGGACATCCTTGGCACGTCGCACACGCACCATGGCTCACCAAACATCAGTTGCCGAAACTGCATATCCAGCAACAGCCACGGTCTATGCCCGAAGCACAAGCACTGCAGTGGCGCGCACCGAAACAATGGCGGCTATATTGACCATCACAGCGTATCCGCTCCCCGGCACCGGAACACCCACACCATCACCGTACCCAGTACCATAATCGTACCCACTTCCCATGAGGACCACGACACCCCCGTGCAGTTGCATGGGGGTGTCATTGTATTGGTTGATATCTGTCGTAGGTCAGAGCGCGCGCATCATCTCCCGTTGGTACACAAACGGCTCCCAGCCGTATTCCAACAATGCAGACGCCATCCACGATGCGTCTTCGATATTGACAAACCGCAACTGGTCTGAGTTGGTCTGCGAGGCAACTGCCTGGACGACTTCTGCAACGGGTATTGTCCAACGCCAGTCGGGATGTATCCCAAGCTGCATCACACTCCCACTCGTGGCATTGATGATGCCGTACGCAACCACAACGGACCCTTCGGTACGCACCACGAAGTAAGCCCCCCGTGCCGACAGCAACAGCCTGCTGCCAACTGGGCACGTAGCCGTTATACAACGCTTCGTCAATCCCAGCTGGGAGTGCACTGCGTAGCTCCCAACCCGGTGGCAAACGGCGGTCGGGGCTTCGTTGTGTACGAACACAGACAAATCGACGGGTTGTGGTGCATCCATGTCGCTCGTAGAGTGTCTGTGCGGCAGTGTTGTTTTCGAGCACCTCGAGCTGAAACGACACGGCACCTGCCGCTCTGAGCTGCGCCCACAAAGCGTGCAACATGCCACTGCCTATCCCCTTATTCTGGTGACCCTGTCTGACACCGGTCGCCGCGTCGTACGTGACACAACCGTGTGCGCCATCACGGACACCCACCAATACAAATCCAACCAATGTGTCCGCATCAAAGCATCCGACTGATAGCGTGAGTGAAACGTCCCGGGAGTCCATCATTGCCGTCAGCTCTGTGACCGAAAGCGACATGGGCACCTCGTACGAGCCAAACGCATCGACAAACGCATCGTGGATGTCAGCCGTGGATATACCTGCAAGCGTGCGATATTCCATTCAACCCTCAATTCTGTCTCACAAGCCTCTGTCCACACCATCGTTCACATGTGATATCCGGTCAGCACTATCGGGTGCATGCACTCCCTCACGATCTCTGATCTAATGGGGACGTTCCGTGATGATCCCCGGACGGACGCCCAACCCCATCGATGCATCAATCACCGCACCGTGCATCGGTGTCGAGTACCCCGATGCCAAAAAAGTCACGATATGTGCGATATCCACCGGGGCGATCAAACGCCCTTTCGGCATTGAAGCTCGGAATTCTGACTCCTCAGCAGCAGACATCCCCTGCAGCGTACTTGCGTGAAACATCGGTGTATCGGTTGCACCGGGACAAATCGCAAAGACGTCGACGAGTGTCTGCGTCAACTCCGCTGCGAATTGTTTGGTCATAAACGCGACAGCGGCTTTGCTCATTCCGTCTGACAGCCGAAATCCCGGGAAGTTTTGGATCCCACCGCCAACCGAACTAAAGTTAATGAGTTTGCGCGGTACCGAATGAATCGTCGGTTGCGCAGCCGCCAAAAACGCTTGGCACACCTTCAAATTACCATCCGCATTAATTGCCAACATCACCGAATCTTGCGTTGCAGCATCATCTGCATAGGCACGTACCGTGGCTGAACCAACCGCAGCGGCATTCACGAGAATATTGACCACACCCCATCGCGCCACGACTGCATCCATGCAGGCACGAATCGACGCATCACTGCGCAAATCAATCGCATGTGCGGAGAGCCGATCTGGCGCACTGTCGACCACCGTTTGAGCACGCGTCGCTGATTCGTGCCCTTCGGCATATGTGAAGGCTACTCGGCATCCATGCGCAATCAGCGAGGCGACGCATGCCGATCCAATGCCCCCTAACCCACCGGTGACGTACGCAACCATTCCATCCAAACTGGGACGACAATCAATGAGGCTCATTCTATCCTCACATTCTGTTCCACAAAAAACCACACCCTGCGCCAGAGCGCAGGGTGTGGCATGAAGACTCGGGACTACAGACCAGCGGCGCGGCGCAGAGCGTCGGCTTTATCGGTTGCTTCCCATGGCAGATCGATGTCGGTACGGCCGAAGTGACCGTAGGCAGCGGTCTGGCGATAGATCGGCCGGCGCAGCTTCAGGTCGCGGATAATCGCACCTGGGCGCAGGTCGAAGTATTCGTCGATAAGCTTCGAAATCTTGGCTTCGTCGATTTTGTGCGTACCGTAGGTTTCGATCGAAATCGACACCGGCCGTGCCACACCGATGGCGTACGAAAGTTGCACTTCAAAGCGATCTGCAATCCCGGCTGCGACAATGTTCTTGGCGACATAGCGGGCTGCATAGGCTGCGCTCCGGTCGACCTTTGTCGGGTCCTTGCCCGAGAACGCGCCGCCGCCGTGGCGTGCCACACCGCCGTACGTGTCGACGATGATTTTGCGGCCGGTCAGACCTGCATCACCATGCGGACCACCGACGATGAATTGGCCGGTTGGGTTGATGTGAACGATAGGCTGGCGGTCCATCAGATGGGCCGGCAGAACTTTGGCCAAAATGCGCTCCTGCACGTTTTCGCGCAGGTCAGCCTGCGAGATGTCAGCGGTGTGCTGCGTGCTCAACACGACGGTGTTGATGCGCTTCGGCTTACCGTATTCGTACTCGACCGTGACCTGGCTCTTGCCGTCTGGTCCGAGGAACGGCATCAGGCCGCTCTTGCGGGCAA
>CAIZHO010000057.1 GCA_903932805.1 uncultured Roseiflexaceae bacterium
GGTCCCGCGCGAGTCTTCGAGTCCGAGGAAGCCTGCCTGGAGACCATCCTCAGCGGCGGGATCAACAAAGGCGATGTCGTGGTTATCCGCTACGAAGGTCCGAAAGGCGGCCCCGGCATGCGCGAGATGTTAGCGCCTACGGCAGCCATCATCGGTGCAGGGTTGGGTGATTCGGTCGCATTGATTACCGACGGGCGCTTCTCGGGCGGCACCTACGGTATGTGTGTCGGTCACATTGCACCCGAAGCAGCAATCGGCGGCACCATCGGCGTTGTAAAAGAAGGCGACTCGATTACCATCGATGCCTACAAGCGTTTGATTCAACTCAACATCAGTGATACTGAGCTCGCTGCCCGCAAAGCAGCCTGGAAGCCTATTCCCATGCGGTATCGCCGTGGCGTGTTGGCAAAATACGCCAAATTAGTCTCGAGCGCCAGCCTCGGAGCTGTAACGGACCTCGACCTCTAGGCATCCTCACGCTCCCACACGTAGCGCTCTTGCGCGTGTGGGAGCGACCTTCACATCGCCAACGTCCACTCACACCAAAAACAAAAATTACTCCCGTGAGGCCCACATGAGCCAACCCGCATACATCACAGCTGCAAACCTGGTACGAATTTTCCGCAGTGACGAAGTCGAAACCTTCGCACTGCAGGGTCTCGATTTGAGCGTACTCCACGGCGAAATGGTTGCTCTGGTCGGACCATCCGGCGCAGGCAAATCGACATTTTTGAATCTTTTGTCCGCACTCGACCGGCCTGATGCCGGGACATTGGTGGTAGGCGGTGTCGATATTGTCGCGGCGAACGACCGCCAACGCGCCGAATATCGGCGGAGCAGCGTTGGGTTCTTGTGGCAACAAACCACACGTAACCTCATCCCCGGGTTGACTGCACGCGAAAACGTGGCACTCCCCGCCTTGTTGGCAGGGATTTCCCCTGCTGAGGCATATGCAAGTGCCGATGAACTCTTGGCAGCTGTTGAAATGTCCGATCACCGCCACCGTGACCCTCTGCGCATGTCCGGTGGTCAGCAACAACGTATTGCCATCGCGACGGCATTGGGGTGCAAACCGCCTTTATTGCTCGCCGACGAACCGACTGGCGAAGTCGATTGGGCCAGCGCTGAGCGTATTTTGGCACTCCTGCAGCGCCTTCGCCGCGATTATGCCCTTACCATTGTCCTCGTGACGCACGACATTCGAGTCGCCGAAGCAGCCGACCGGACTATTGCAATCCGTGATGGTCGCACCAGTAGTGAACGTGGCGCAGACGACATCGAAACAGTGGTTGTCGATGCGGCAGGCCGCCTGCAACTCCCGGGCGATTTGCGGCAGCGGATCGGCCTCGGTTCACGTGCAACGGTGAGTGCCCTCGACGGAGCCATACTCGTCAAACCGTGGTCGCCACGCAGCACCGAAGAAGGTAGCCATGATTGATGTCCAACACGTCCGCAAAGTATTTGAGACACCTGATGGTGAGGTTGTTGCACTCAATGACATCAGCGTGTCCATCCCGACCGGCGCAATGGTTGCGTTGATGGGCCCGAGTGGCAGCGGCAAAACCACCCTCCTCAACATCATCGGTGCAATGGATGTCCCGACCAGCGGGGTCGTCACACTCGACGGTGTACGGGTTGACACCATGCACGCCGACGAACGAGCACAGTTCCGCAAACGCATTGGATTTGTGTTCCAACGATTTGCGTTGATCGCCACTGCTTCAGCATACGAAAATATGGAATTTGCGCTCCGCATTGCCGGCATTGATCGCGCACAGTGGCATACGCGCATCCTTCATGCACTCGACATTTTGGATATGAACGATCATGCACACCACCGACCCGCAGAGTTATCCGGCGGTCAACAGCAACGAATCGCCGTAGCCAGGGCGATTTGTATCGAACCGTCCATATTAATCGTCGACGAACCGACCGCCAACCTCGATTCGCAGCGTGGTGCAGCGGTGCTGAGTCTCTTTCGGAGCTTTGCGGCGAACGGCACGACGATCGTTATGTCTACACACGACCCGGTTTCTGAAAAGTACGCCACATCTATCTGTCGCCTACGTGCGGGAGCAATCGAAGCATACACTGCGTCACCTGGCGTACCACAGTCTGTGTAACGGTACCAAGCAAACATCCATCCGATGCGCGTGTTCGCTGCGTTCAACGCTGCAGATGCATTACACGTCCCTACGGGGCACAATCTGCACCGACGTGTTCTAGGAACTGGACACGTATCCGTCCTCGCGGCGTGCTGTTGCGCAATTACACCTTGCGCAATACAAATATCACTGCAGCAGCCCGCAACAGAATGGACCCGATGAAGAGGACCGAATAATGGTTGAGCATGTACCCAACCAGCATGAATTCTGAGCCACGCAAGTACTGAGCAATGATTCCGCCAGCCAGTCCAGAGAGCACCACGCCCACCCCAGTCACAGCTCCATACGTCGCCAAATAGGCACCGCGAGCCTGTGCAGGAGACTGGGCCATCGACATATTTGCGAGTCCTTGGTTAATCCCCGGCCAAAAAAGACCGGCTCCCAGAGATGTCCCAAATAACGGCCACAAGTTGTCAGGCGTCGAAAGAATCCAGCCAATCGGGAGCGGTATAACGCACGCAGCACTGACCAACATCACAATACGATCA
>CAIZHO010000058.1 GCA_903932805.1 uncultured Roseiflexaceae bacterium
ACCGTTTTGAAGTCCAGGTGGGCTTCGGGAGAACGCCCCCCGTGGCGGAGCCACGGTGCGGTCAGCAGGCGTTGGCCGTCGCTTGCCACGGTTGCAGCCATCCAGTCGACGCGTGAGCCGTTGCCGACCAGGTTCGTCTCGGCCTCGATGTGCTGGTGCAAGGCACCCGTATTGATCGCGGCCCATTCGATGGTCGCGTTATTGCCGACATTGGCCACCACATGCCCGACGTGGTGAACCTGAGCCCCCCAGGTCTGCATGCCGGTGTACTTGAGGGTAGCACCGTCGCCGAGGATGAGTTCGCTGACGACGTTGCTATACGTGCCGCCATCTCCATGGAGCTGCTCGACGAGGGTCAGATGGGCGCCGCGCTCGAGGACAACCAGATTGCGGGCCATCAACGTGTTCCCCGCGCCGAAGCCCTGGGTCAGGTGCAGGGGGAGCGTCGTTTCGAGGTTTTTGGGGACATACACAAACCAGCCGTCACGCCATGTCGCAGCGTTGAGTGCCGCATACTTCGAGACTTTGGCTGAAACTGCACTGCCGAGGTGCGCCTGGACGAGTGCAGCATGATCGTGCACCGCTTGGGACAGGGGCATCACGATGACGCCTGCCGGCGCATCGGCACCGATGTTGAACGTCCCGACGTCCCCCGTCAACTGCATGTCTGCAAATGCAAAGGCAGCCAGGTCGGTCCGACGCCAATACGGCATGTCGTGCGCGGCGAACGCCACAAGGCCGTGTTGCCGCCACGTCTGTAACCACGCTGGTTCGGAGGCCACAAGCACGTCTGCAGCGCTCAGGGAAGCAATCGCTGGTAGCTTAGTTGCCATTGCCGAACACTTCCTCCCTGATGAAATCGTAGCCACGTTCTTCGAGCGTGAGTGCCAACTCTGGCCCGCCTTCACGGACGATGCGGCCTTCCATCATGACAGACACGACATGTGGCTTGATGTAATTGAGCAAGCGCTGGTAGTGGGTGATAACCAAGACGCCCATGTCAGCGTTGGCCTGCACCAACGTGTTGACTCCTTGGGAGACCACTTTGAGTGCGTCGATGTCAAGGCCCGAGTCTGTTTCGTCCATGATGGCCATCGAGGGTTTGAGCATCGACATCTGCAGGATTTCGATACGCTTCTTTTCGCCGCCCGAGAAGCCGTCATTGAGGTAGCGCCGTGCGAATGCCTCGTCGACACCCAAGGCAGCCATCTTTTCGCGGATGTCTTTGCGGAACTGCGCCATGGGGATTTGCGTTTCGCGGGGGTCTTTGCCCTCGACCGCACGATGCCCGTTGACTGCTGCGCGCAAGAAGTTTGCAACGGTCACACCGGGGATCGACACAGGGTATTGGAACGCCAAAAACAACCCCAACTTGGCGCGCTGATCGACGTCCAGTTCGAGGATGTTTTGGCCTTTGTACCAGACCTCACCACTCGTCACCGTGTACGATGGGTGGCCCATGATGGTATTGGAAAGGGTGGACTTGCCGCTGCCGTTAGGCCCCATGATGGCATGGATGGTCCCTGGCTTGACCGTCAAGTTGACGCCCTTGAGAATCTCTTTGTCGCCAATGCTGGCGTGTAGATCTTTAATGACCAATTCAGATGACACAGAAGCTCCTTCTCATTGAGATGTAGGTGTGATGATCTATTTGTCGCTGAGCGTAATGGTATCGCTCTGGGCTACCGAAAAATTGCAGCACCGCCCGCCTTCGCGGATCGCGCTGTCGCTCTGGACCGAGTGACCGAGGACTTGCTCGAGCATGCGCTTTTCCATGGCGCAGACATCGGCATGCCCTTGTGCGACCTCGTGGTACGGGCATGCATAAAAGGTAAAGGATTGCTCCGTGGCTCGGACATCCACGGGAATGCCGCGGGCTTCCATCATCTTTTGGACATCGATAATACGACTGGCAAGGTTGCCTTGGACGCCGTGCTGGTAGTTCTCGGCGAGTCGTTCCGAGACGCCCGTGAGCAAGCGATGCAGTGTCTCGCCGCCTTGCTGCCGTTCGATTTCGTCGAGCAACACCGACATGAGGGTGTCGTAACTCCGGGGGAAGAGCTCGCGGGCACGTTCGGTCAATGAATAGACAATGCGTGGACGACCCCGCCCGCTGCGCACCAAACGCGTCGCAATGAATCCACGGGCGTCGAGATTGGTCAGGTGTTCACGCACTGCAGTGGTGCTGATGCCTAACTCATCTTCGAGATCGCGAATCGTTGCTTCTGCGTGCCGTTGCAAGAAAATCAAAATCTGGCCGACGGATGATTCTGCTGCAAATTGGGTCGGTAACATACACCGTGCCTTTCATACTCACACTGCATTATAGCCGTGTTGGGCGAATGGTGTCAATTAATTCTATTTTATGTGTTTTTATTCATGATCGAGACGCA
>CAIZHO010000059.1 GCA_903932805.1 uncultured Roseiflexaceae bacterium
CCATCCGGTCCCTCAACCGCAACCACGTTCATCGCTTGGTCGTCGTCGAAGAACGCAACGACGGGCGCGTCTGGCCAACAGGCATCTTGTCGATGAGCGACATCGTGCGCCACATCGACGAACAAGCCAAATAATCGCACGTACATAACACAACGCACCCCCGGCGCAATGCGCCGGGGGTGCGTTGGCATACGACCTAGATCAGCATCGTCAACGGATTCTCGATGAGGCGCTTGATTTCGGCAACAAAACGCGCTGCTTCGGCACCGTCGGTGATGCGGTGATCTGCCGACAGGGTAATCGAGCAGATGTTGGCTGCGACGACTTCGTTGCTGTCGCCCTTGAATACCGGCGTGCGGCGGACGGCACCGACCGCCAAGATGGCGCATTGGGGTGGGGTGATGATTGCATCGAACGTCGTCACCCCGTACATACCCAGGTTACTGACGGTGAACGTGCCGCCCGAAAGATTCTCTGCGCCGAGTTTGCCGTCGCGTGCCAACGCGATGAGGCGCTTGGCTTCACGGGCGACGCCGCCCAAAGAACGACTATCGGTGTTGGTAATGACCGGTGCAACCAAGCCCGAATCGATGGCCACTGCGATCGACACGTTGACGTTGGGGTTGAGCTGGATCCCTTCTTCGACGTACGACGCGTTGAGATACGGGAACTGGGCCAACGCAACGCCACAGGCCTTGACAATGATGTCGTTGATCGACACCTGTTGATCTTTGGCCAATGGTGCATTGATTTGTTTGCGGAGCTCGAGCGTCGCGCCCATGTCGATGTCCATCGAGACATAGAAGTGGGGAGCAGACTGCCAGCTTTGGGTCAAACGGCGGGTAATGGTGCGGCGCATGCTGGTCAGCGGCACAACGGTTGCGCCCGCAGCGGCGGTAGGCGGTGGTGCAACCACTGGTGCGGCGGGGGCTACAGCCGCGGGGCGTGCCACCGGTGTCGGGTTTCCTGCAATGGCAGCGGCGACGTCATCACGGACAATCCGGCCACTCGGACCAGTGCCCTGGATATCCCCCAAGTTCAGGCCGTGTTCACTGGCCATCCGCTTGGCAATCGGCGAGGCCTTGAGACCCGTGTTGCTGGTCGTCGCAACGGCAGCCCGTGGAGTAGCTGCGGCAGCGACCGGAGCAGGGGTGGCTACTGCTACCGCAACAGGTGCGGCTGCGGGTTTGGAGGTGACTGCAGCGCCGGCTTCGCCCGTACGTGCAATGACTCCACCGACCGGGGTACGTGATCCTGCCTCGGCGACGATTTCGCTGATGGTGCCGGCGACGAACGTTTCGATTTCGATAGTTACCTTATCGGTTTCGATTTCGGCGATGGCTTCGCCTTTGTTGACGTGATCGCCGACTTTTTTGAGCCAGCGCACGATCAACCCTTCGGTCATGTCGAAGCCCATCTTCGGCATGGTAATGTCTGCCATGGTCCTACCTCCGGTCAACGCAGATTAGCTGCGATTCAAGACTTTTTTGATGGCGGCCACAATGCGTTCGGTGGTGACGACGACCTGCTGTTCGAGGTTCTTGGCGTATGGCATCGGCACTTCGCGGAAGTTGACGCGTTGGATGGGGGCATCCAAATAATCAAATCCGGCCTCGTACAGGCGTGTGGCTATTTCGGCCGATGTGCCGTATGACTGCCAATCTTCGGTCACAACGACTGCGTGATTGGTCTTTTTGAAGCTCTCGAGTGCGACGCTCATGTCCAACGGGCGCAGGGTACGCAAGTCAACGACCTCGACCTCGATCCCTTCTTGGGCGAGCAGCTCAGCGGCCTGGAGCGACAAATGCACCATCCGTGAATACGTTACCACAGTTAGGTGGCGGCCTTCACGGGCGAGTACCGACTTGCCGATGGGCACAATGTAGTCGCCATCGGGGACTTCGCCTTTGACACCGTACATCAGTGTGTGTTCGATGAAAATAACCGGATCAGGATCGGCCATGGCAGCCCGGAACATGCCCTTCATGTCGGCAGGGGTTGCAGGGGCAACGACCTTGAGACCGGGGATGTAGGCAAACATGGCGTCGAACGATTGCGAATGGGTCGCGGACAGCTGCGTCCAGCCGTTGGTTGTCCGCATCACCAGTGGTACCGAAAACTTGCCGCCGAACATGCTGTAGATTTTGGCGGCATGATTGATGATGATATCGAAGGCCAGCA
The DNA here is from genome assembly GCA_903932805.1 of uncultured Roseiflexaceae bacterium. Lineage (GTDB taxonomy): Bacteria > Chloroflexota > Chloroflexia > Chloroflexales > Roseiflexaceae > UBA965. The sequence continues at coordinate 2,182 of CAIZHO010000059.1, forward strand.
ACGAGAAGTTGACGGACATGATTTCGGCAATGGGACGCATGCCGGCCATGGCGGCACCGGTTGCTAAGCCGAGGATGCCGGCTTCGGCGATGGGAGCATCACGGATGCGCTCGGGGCCGTACTTCTCGAGGAAGCCAGCGGTTACGCCGTAGGTGCTGCCATAGTGGCCAATGTCTTCGCCGATGATAAATACCCGCTCGTCTTGCATGGCCTCGTGTAGGGCTTGCTGGAGCGCTTCACGTACAGTTAGGATCGCCATTCACTATCTCCTTCACGGGTTGCCGAGCAACCGCGTTTGCTTCAGCTAGACGAGCGTCGGGTCGACGGTCAGGGTTTCGAGCGGTGCGGCATAAATGCCGGCGTCGGTCAGCCATTCGTTCCCAGGGACCGGGCTGTTATCAGCAAATTCCACCGAGGCATCGACTTCTGCATCGATTTGGACGTCGATTGCGTCGAGGCGCGACGCAGGGCAGATTTCTTCGTCGATGAGCAGTTTGCGATAGGCTTCGAGGGGGTCGGCACTGCGGTGCTTTTCGACATCTTCTTTGGTGCGATATTTTTGTGTGTCTTGGGCCGAGTGACCGCGGAACCGGTAGGTCATTGCTTCGACCAGCACGGGGCCTTTGCCACTGCGGGCATGCTCGACGGCTTCGCCGACTTGCTCGCGGACGCCCAACAGGTCATTGCCGTCGATGCGCATTGATTTCATATCAAACGCATTGGCCTTGCGGTGGATTTCGGTGACCGACGAGTGGACCTCGAGCGGGGTACCCATGGCAAAAAGGTTGTTTTCGCAGACAAACACCACGGGTAACTTCCACAATTGGGCGAAGTTGAGGGATTCGTAGAATTCGCCGCCGTTGGTAGCACCGTCACCAAAGAAGACCATGACGACGCCGTTGGTTTTCTGCATTTTGCATTGCAACGCGACGCCATCAGCCAGCAATAGATGACTCCCGACGATGGCATACCCTCCCCAGAAGTTTTTGGTGACATCTGCAAAGTGCATCGAGCCACCCATGCCGCGCGAACAGCCGGTGTCTTTGCCGAACAGTTCGGCCATCAGCGGGTTAATATCGAGTCCACGGGCTATGGCGTGACCATGGTCGCGGTAGTGGGTAAAGACGTGATCTTGGGGCTGCAGATTCGAGATAGCGCCGACGCCGGTTGCTTCTTCACCCACATAGAGGTGCAAAAAGCCGCCGATTTTGGAGCGCGTGTACATCTCTTGACACTTCTCTTCGAAGCGACGAATCAACATCATTTGGCGATAGTACTCGACCAATTGGTCAGCACCGAGGTGCTCGAGAGCCCGGGTAAATGGCGTACTGGTCATACTGCTCCTCACCGACTGTGTGGCAGAGGTAACTGCCTTTGTAGAACCACGTTGTTTTTGCATTGTGGCTCCTCTTCAACAAAAGAAAGAACGTAGGAGTATCGACGGACTATGGTAGAAGCGAAACGTCGGCGTCGTTGACGTCGTTCAGCGAACCGCTGGGTGGAGGCCTTCGATGACGGCGATTAAACCGCGCATATCGAGTGCCGATAGTCGTTTGGCAGGTGCTTTGTCGGTCCCACAGAGCAATAACCGTTTGCTCGGATGAAGATACCAATCAGCGTGGGGATCAACCTGCGTCAATGCCTCTGCCAACGGAGTCAAATCAACGGACGAACGCGACTGGGCAGCAATGCCCATCCAGTTATGGCGTTCTTCGCGGTACACCGCCAGCACCGCACCCGCACGATAGGCCATCACCGATGATCCACCGTATGGACCTTGCATCGCAATCCCACGCCCCCACGGGGTGTGGAACTCAATGCGACTGGCAAATGCTTCACCGAGTTGGACTTGTCGCACTTCGTGGGCATACCATGCATCCAAATTGGGCAACATCAGTTCGACGACTTTGTCGGGATCATGCTCAAAGAGGATGTTGAACGAATCGGCCAGCATACCCAAATCACAGCTCGCTTGCTCGCTCGGCAGTGCGTTGTCAATCAGGGTTACTTGGCGAATCATTCGTTCGAGTGCCACATCGTGCCCGACGAGCGACCTGCGCACCAACTCGGCCGCACTCAGCGTGCGTACATGACGTTGATGATGATCGAATCGTCCAAGGCCGGTGTCGACATGGATCACAAGTGGATCGCTGTCGGCTGGCAGGTTATCGAGCGTCGTACCAGCGGGGACAAAACGCACCTGATAGTCGTGTGCTCCACCAAACCGTTTAAAAATCCAGATTGCAGCGATACAATCGAGATCCGGTGCGAGATGCGCCACGATTGTCGTCGGCACTTCCACGTTCCGCTGACTCCTCTCTGCCTGCCATTCCACCATCACTTTAGACCGGTGGACCCGTAGGTCAAATGACGCGCGCTAGTATAGCAGAAGAGCCAAATTCGTGCAACGTCGCATTCTAAAGCCACAAAACCAAACAACTATGCACAAACACTGCTGCGGTCAGCGTCACGCGTACAAATCACAGACGTGTTCCCCACCAGCACCAGCCACCGAGCACATCGGAGATGCAGGTACGCGCATACGAGCGTGGCTCGTATACAACAGGGAGCGGGTATTGGGCTGTGTCCAGGGCGAGTACATGCCACGACGGCGTAAAGGATTGGAGCGCCACGGTGCGGAACGAGGGAGGAGGAAACAACCAAAATCCAAGCGTCAAAGTGCTCTTTCTCATCACTCTTTCACCAACCAAAAGCAGTCTTTTTCCTTGCCATTTAGCGGTTTTCTCCGTATAATTCCATGAGTATTATTACATTCGCGCGGTGCACTTCACCTCGACCCAAGAGGAGCATCATGGAAGAGACACACGCAGTCACCACCAGCACCTCGGCGGGTGAGTCGACCCAAGACATCCGCAGCAAAGAATTTTTCGCTGCACTCCTCAATGAACAAAGCGAGAAGTTACGTTCGCTCAAACACGGTGACACCATGGACGGCATCATTTTGGCCGTTCACGAACACGAGCTCGTGATCGACATTGGTGCCAAATCCGAGGGCGTCGTCCTTGCGCGAGACATGCACACGCTGACAGACGAAGAACGATCCGATATCGTCGTAGGTGCGACGGTTTTGGTCTATGTCATGCAACCCGAAGACGACCAGGGACGGGTCAGTTTGTCCCTCGATCGGGCACGCCAAGAGCGCAGCTGGCGCAAATTGCAGCAAGTCGCCGACGATGGTGTGGTGCTCGAAACCAAGGTCATTAATTACAACAAGGGTGGGTTGCTCGTCAACCTCGACGGGGTACGGGGATTCATCCCGACGTCGCAGGTCAGCGGCATAGGTCGTGGCAACGAGGTCCAAAAGCAAGCCGACATGGCACGCATGATTGGATCCACGGTACGCCTCAAAATTGTCGAGATGAGCCGCGCCCGCAATCGTTTGATTCTTTCAGAGCGCCAAGCCAACGCCGAGTCTCGTGATTCACGCAAAGGTGCGCTCCTGAGTGAAATAGCGGTGAACGATATCCGCGAGGGTACGGTCACATCGGTCTGCGATTTCGGTATTTTTGTCGACATCGGCGGGGCCGATGGACTGGTCCACTTGTCCGAGTTGTCATGGAGTCGTGTCCGACACCCCAGCGACGCGTACAAGGTCGGTGACAGCACCAAAGTCATGATCCTCAATATTGACACCGAGCATCGACGGATTGCACTGTCCATCAAACGCACACAGACCGAACCATGGGCAGCGGTCGCTGAAGCGTTCAGTGTCAACCAAGTCGTGCAGGGAACGGTCACACAGATTGCACCATTTGGGGCATTTGTCCGTATGTCTGAAGGGGTCGAAGGGCTCATCCATTCGTCCGAATTGACCGGCGATGCAGTCGCCGCAGTGAGTGAAGGCGCGGCGGTGACGGTGCGTATTATCCGCGTCGACATCCCACGCAGACGGATCGCTTTGAGTCTGCAAATCACCCCCGACGCTCCGGTTCCGGACGCGTCATAGCGCTGGCTTATTTCAATGAGCAGCGATGGGAGCATGTATGTCTGGTGCTTACGATAAATTTACCAAGCGTGCCAAACAGGTGCTGCAATACGCCACCGAAGAAGCACGCACGCTCAATCATTCATACATTGGCACCGAACATATACTGCTCGGCCTGATTCGTGAAGGCGAAGGGGTCGCCGCCCGGGTCCTCGAAGACCTCGGGGTGCAGTTGGCGCAGACGCGCCATTCTGTTGAATTCATCGTTGGGATCGGCGAAGGCGAAGCCCGTGCCGACAAAGAACTCTCTGCACGCGCCAAAAACGTCATCACCTTGGCGATCGACGAAGCAAAACGCCTCGGGCACAACTACATCGGCACCGAGCATATTTTGCTCGGCTTGATACGCAACGGCGAAGGTGTCGCAACCGGTGTGCTCGACATGCTCGGCGTGTCGCTCGAGCAGATCAAAACCAACGTCATGCGAGTCATCCGCCAAGGCGGCACCGGCACAACCTCCGGTGGAACGACGAGCACGGCGGCGGCAACCCAATCCGAAAAGCCGAGCAGTCAGAGCAGCGCACCGAGTAGCTCCAAAAACGATCCCGCCGAAAAAGGCAAAGGCGGCAAGACTCCATACCTCGATGCACTCGGAACAGACCTAACCGAAATGGCCGAAAGTGGCCGGCTCGACCCAGTCATTGGCCGGGCACGCGAGATCGATCGTGTCATTCAAATATTGTCACGACGCACCAAAAACAACCCGGCCCTGATTGGTGAACCGGGTGTCGGCAAAACAGCCATCGTCGAAGGGCTCGCCCAGCGCATCGTCGCTGGCGAAGTGCCCGACAGCCTGCGCGGCAAACGGGTCGTCTCGCTCGACATGGGTGCGTTGGTTGCAGGGACCAAATACCGCGGTCAGTTCGAAGAACGCCTCAAGAAGGTCGTCGACGAAATCAAAGAGACGCGCTGTATTTTGTTCATTGACGAGTTCCACACCATCATTGGTGCGGGTGGTGCCGAAGGCACGCTCGACGCAGCGAATATTCTCAAACCGGCACTCTCGCGCGGCGAACTGCAGACCATCGGCGCAACCACCCTCGACGAGTACCGCAAGTACATCGAGCGTGATGCAGCCCTCGAACGGCGCTTCCAACCGGTCATGGTCGACCAACCCAACGAAGAAGACACCATTTCTATTCTCCGTGGCATCAAAAGCCGCTACGAAGACTTCCACCAGCTCCAAATCAGCGACGATGCGTTGGTTGCGGCGGCATACCTGTCGTCACGCTACGTACCCGACCGCTTTTTGCCCGATAAAGCTATCGACCTCATCGACGAAGCCGCTGCTCGGGTACGCATGACGCGGAGCTCGACACCGTCGCCGTTGCGTGACTCGTTGCGCGGGCTCGAAGCCATCACCAAAGAAATCGAATCAGCACTCGCCCAAAACCAGACCGAACTCGTCGAGACGTTGCAAGAACGTGCAGACATCCTCAAAGCACGGGTTGCGCAGCTCGAGCTCGAATACGGCATCGACGCCAGTGTGACCACAGCACCGTATGTCACCGAAGAAGACATTGCCGGGGTCGTCGCCATGTGGACCGGGATCCCGGTGACACGCCTGACCGGCGACGAATCCACCCGCTTGCTCCAGATGGAATCTGCGTTGCACGCCCGTGTGATTGGTCAATCCGAGGCCATCGTGACGGTGTCGAAGGCAGTCCGCCGGGCCCGCGCAGGTCTCAAAGATCCGCGCCGACCGATTGGGTCATTCATCTTCCTCGGGCCGACGGGTGTCGGCAAAACCGAGCTCGCCAAGGCACTGGCCGAATTCATGTTTGGCTCCGAAGAACAACTCATCAAAATCGACATGTCCGAGTTCCAAGAGCGGCACACCTCGTCGCGTCTGGTCGGCTCACCGCCGGGATATGTCGGCTATGGCGATGGTGGCCAGCTCACCGACGCTGTCCGCCGCAAACCGTACTCTGTGGTGCTGTTCGACGAAATCGAAAAAGCCCATCCCGACACCTACAACCTCCTGCTGCAGGTCCTCGAAGATGGTCATTTGACCGATGGCAAGGGGCGCAAGGTCGACTTCCGCAACACCATTATCATCATGACTTCAAACGTGGGCACCGAGCAGATTCGTGGAGCCTCGCGCATTGGGTTCTTGGGCAAAGACGGCGAAGCCAACAACCTCGACTTGCAGAACCGCGTCAACGAGGCGTTGCGCATGGTGTTCCGCCCGGAATTCTTGAATCGCTTGGATGCAACCATCATCTTCCACGCGCTGACCACCGTCGAAATTCGTCAGATTTCGCGCTATTTGCTGGCCCGCGTCCAGAAGCAGCTCAACGAACACAAGCTGACGCTGGATGTGACCGACGAGGCCTGTGATTTGCTGGCCAAACGTGGGTACGATCCGGCATTCGGTGCACGTCCGCTGCGCCGCATCATTACGAACCTCATCGAAGACCCACTGTCGGAAGGGGTGCTCGACGGACGCTTTGTGGCAGGCGACACTATTCTGGTGGATGTGGCCACACTCGAAAACGGTGAATCGTATCTGCGCTTGCAACCACAGCGCGTCGAAGACGCCGTGGTGGAATCGTTGGCATAACGATGGCCAAAGCGCGCACGATATTTGTCTGTCAACAGTGCGGCGCGCATCAGGCACGAGCGATGGGGCGTTGCCCCCAATGCAACGCATGGGATAGTCTGGTCGAACAAGTCGAACGACGCGAGGCGGCAACGCCGACGCGTCGTTCTGCTGTGGTCAGCGGCGGCGCTGGTCCGATTTTGTTGCAATCCGTCCCGAGCGGCGGGGTATCGCGCCTGCCGGTGCGCTTCCAAGAATTCGCCCGGGTGTTGGGCGGCGGCCTCGTGCCCGGGTCACTCGTGCTCATCGGTGGCGAGCCAGGCATCGGCAAATCGAGCCTCCTGCTCCAGGCTGCCGCACACTTTGCAGAGCACGTCGGCGATGCGCTCTACATATCAGCCGAAGAATCTGTCCAACAAATTAAACTGCGTGCTGACCGCATGGGTTTGCATCCTGAACGACTCTGGCTCTCTTCTGAGACGAATCTCGAGGCAGCCATCACGCAGATTGTCGATCAACGACCAGGCTTGGTCATCGTCGACTCGATCCAAACCGTGTACCTCGAAGAACTCAGCTCTGCGGCTGGCTCGGTCGGTCAAGTACGCGAAGGCGCATTACGCCTGCTCCGCATCGCCAAAGACCTCAATATCCCGATTATCATCGTCGGCCATGTCACCAAAGAAGGTGCCATTGCAGGGCCTCGCATGCTCGAGCATATTGTCGACGTGGTGCTGTACCTCGAGGGCGAACGCTTTCACCAATACCGCGTGCTCCGTGGGGTCAAGAACCGCTTTGGCTCTACCGACGAGGTAGGTATCTTCGAAATGGCAGCCGACGGCCTGCGTGAGATTACCAATCCGTCGTTGGTTTTTTTGGCTGAGCGCTCAGCAAACACGCCCGGGTCAGCCGTTGCGGTTACCCTCGAGGGCACGCGCCCCATCCTGGTCGAGGTCCAAGGATTGACCAGCAATACCGCCAATCCACAACCGCGCCGTACCGTCAACGGGATTGACCTCAATCGACTGCAGATGTTGCTGGCAGTGTTGGGCAAGCGTGTCGGACTGCCGTTGTTTAATCAGGACGTCTACATCAACATCGTCGGCGGGTTGCGCATCGGCGAACCGGCTGCAGACCTCGCGGTCGCAACAGCGATTGCATCGTCGTTCCGCAACCAACAGGTCAAAGCAGACACCGTGTTGGTGGGCGAGATAGGCCTCTCAGGCGAATTACGTGGCGTGTCACAGCTCGAACGGCGCTTGGGTGAGGCAGCCAAATTGGGGTTCCGCCGAGCAGTCTGCCCGCCGTTACAAGCACCATTGCACATCGAGGGCATGCAGATTTTGCAGGCACGGTCGGTCTACGACGCCATCGA
>CAIZHO010000060.1 GCA_903932805.1 uncultured Roseiflexaceae bacterium
GATGCCGGCGAGGATACGCTCGGCACGGATGAAGAAAATTTCGCGTTCGAGTGCAGAAAACTCGCCGTTTATTTGCCGAATGTTGCCCAGATAGCCGATGGTGCGCTGCCGTGGTTGGCCCGCGTCATCGCGATAGCTCTCGACGAGGTATGCGTCGTAGAACGACACGTTGGCGGTTTCGGCATTTTTGTGGTGACGGACAATCCAGCGAATGTACATCGTTCCTCCAGTACTAGCGGTGACGTTCGACGCCGTGTTGTGGGCAGAGGTGGTGGATGGGGCACGTCGAGCAATGGGGCGAAATGGGCTTGCAGATGTGCTGACCCAGGGTCACGAGGCGTTGATTGATACTAATCCATGCATCCGGTGGGACGCGCAGCCGCAGTTCTGCTTCAGTTTGTTCGGGGGTCGTCGTGGCAACGAATTGCCAGCGGTTGCAGATCCGGTGCACATGGATGTCGACACAGATAGCGGGAATGCCATACCCCACTGATAGTACCAGATTTGCCGTCTTGCGGCCGACCCCGGGGAGAGCCAGCAGTGCATCGAGGGTATTGGGCACGATGCCGTCATACTGCGTGGTCAAAATCTTGCATATCTCGACGATGGATTGGGCTTTGGTGCGATAGAACCCGACCGGATAAATCAGGCCTGCGATAATTGCAGGATCGAGGTCTGCGCCGGTTGCGGGCGAATCGAGTACTGCAAACAGGCCCGGAGTCACCTGAGCGGTCGTTTCGTCACGGGTACGCAGGCTCAGGATGGTCGCGATGAGTACCTGGAACGGGTTGGAACGGCCCATCTGATCGATCAAGGGCACCGGATAGGCTGCGAGTGCAGGGGCGAGCTTGTCGAGTACGTCCACAAAGGGGAAACTGCTCATGGAACGAGTTCGGTGAGCACGAAATCATCATACGCGACCTCGGCCTGCTCGCTCCCACAGACCAAAATCATCCCAACACTCCCCGTCCGAACGGGTAAATCATCGATCGAGCCGACGATAACGTCGTTGACCGAAAGGGTCAGAGTCCCGCCTACTTTGCGTACTTCAAAGGAGTTGGTTGCACCGTCGCGTGTGTCGAGCATCGATAGTTCGAGTGGCTCGAGCAGGCGTTGGGTGGGTTTGCCATTATTGCTCTGGAGGAGTTGGACCGTGCCGTTGCCGCCGAATAATAAAATGCTATGACTAAAGTCTCCGGTGTCACCATAGACGATACCGTAGCCGACGGAGTTTGGATTCCCGCGCACGAGGGTAGCGTTGAGACGCAGCGCAAAATCCGTGACGGAGGTACGTTTTTGGGGGAGGGGGTTTTGCCAGACGGACACCCCTGCGTTGGCGCGCATGATGTATTGCCCATCGTGCGTGAAGGAACCGCCGGTGCTGAATCGGGTCGCGCTGGCGCTGTCAAACTCGTCGCTGAAGGCAATCCCACCGACACTGCCGCGCACCGTATCAAAGTCGACCCGTACGTCGCCACTCGCCGTTGTGGCCGCCGACAAGGTCAGCTGCCCGGGGATGGGGGCTTGATCGGTGACCGTGCCAACCTGCACGCCATTGATGTGTATGGTAATGACGGGGCCGGCAGCGGTGACGCTGAGTTCGTTGGTATAGCCGATCCCTTGTTCGATGGTGTGGCTGTAGGTCCACGGGACTATCTCGGTGCGCACGCCGGCTATCGAACGGAGTACTTGCCAATACCCGCGCGCGCTGAGTGCTACATAGAGGTAGCTGTCAGGGGTCTCTTGGCGGAACCGTATGCCGTAGCTCGCGTCAGTCGCGCCAGAGACTTGCGTCACCAACGTCGTCAGTGAGAAGTCCATCACCTGCGATGTGTTTGCGGCATCACCCAACCAGAGCGCATAGGCGTCGGACTGCGGGAGGCGCAATTGGATGGCGAGGTGACTGTCTTGGATCGATACGTTGCTTTGGTCCCAGAGTGTACTGGGCCGGTCAAACGAGTCCAC
>CAIZHO010000061.1 GCA_903932805.1 uncultured Roseiflexaceae bacterium
AGTGGTATACTGCCTGTAGTAATCTCGCTGAACGGAGCCGCGCATGAATCTCTGGCACGAACTTGACCCAGGCCCAAGCTGGCCTGAAGTCATCAATGTCATCGTCGAAATTCCCAAAGGCTCCCGCAACAAATACGAATTCCACAAGCGCACCGGTGCGTTCAAACTCGATCGTGTGCTGTACTCAGCAGTCCACTATCCTGGTGACTATGGATTCACCCCACAGACGTACTACGACGATCAAGACCCATTGGACGTGTTGGTGATGACCAATCTCCCGACGTTTACCGGCTGTATCGTCGAGGCGCGTCCCATCGGCTTGTTCAAAATGTTAGATCGTGGCGAACCCGATGATAAAATTCTCGCCGTCCTCCACTATGATCCCTTCTTTTCGGACTACACCGACTTCACCCAACTCCCGAGTCACTACATCCGCGAAGTCGAGCATTTCTTCAAGGTCTACAAAGACCTCGAAGGAGGACGTGTCGAGCCCATCGGCTGGGACAACGCAGCCGTCGCCAAAGAACGCATACGCTATGCAGTCAATCGCTACTGGGATATGCGGGCCGGCCGTGTCGACAAGACACCACTGATGTAAGGAGGCCGTCCTGTCATTCACATCAGCACCAGACCGCGATCAACGCACTGCGTATTCTGCCGGTGGGATTGTCTATCGCATGCAGGCTGGGTTCATCGATGTGGCGATGATAGCGACTCACAACGGCAAGCGCTGGGGCTTACCGAAGGGGCATGTCCGTAGAGGTGAAACATCCGAAGCCGCAGCCCTGCGTGAAATCGCCGAAGAAACGGGCCTGCATGGTGTTGTTCAAACCCATATCACCACCATCGAGTACTGGTTCCGTATTGGCACATTGCGCATTCACAAATACGTCGACTTGTTTTTGGTGCAATACACCCTCGGAGATATCCAACCCCAACCAAGCGAAGTCGATGCCGCTGAGTGGGTAGACATCGAATCCGCCATTGCACGGGCCTCGTTCCAGCGGGAACGCGATGCATTGTCGAGTGCACGTTTGATTCTCAGCACACTACGTTGATCAATCAAAAAGCACCCCTCTGGCACGAGAGCGCCAGAGGGGTGCTTCGTTGCAGATTAGTCGACCGAAGACCCGCCAGAAATCGTTGCAGACAGCAAATCACGGTTCAAGCGACCAATGAAGTGCAGCCCGATTTCTTTGGGGCATGCCGCAGAACACTCACCGATGTTGGTGCACCCACCGAATCCAGCAGCGTCCATCGTGGCGACCATGCTCAATACGCGAGTTTTGCGCTCGGGTTGGCCCTGCGGCAGCAACCCTAAATGTGCTACTTTGGCAGAGGTAAACAACATCGCTGATGCATTGGGGCAGGCTGCCACACACGCACCGCATCCGATGCATTGTGCAGCATCAAATGCCAAATCAGCATTCTCTTTGGCAATCGGCGTGCTGTTGGCGTCGGGGGCACTCCCAGTCGCTGCCGAGATGTACCCACCAGCGCGAATAATGTTGTCAAAAGACCCACGATTCACAACCAAGTCTTTGATGACCGGGAACGCCTTGGCACGCCACGGCTCTACCGTGATCTCATCGCCGTCTTTGAACGACCGCATGTGCAATTGACACGTGGTCGTCGCAAGTTGGCCCCCATGCGCCAACCCATTGATCATCACGCCACAAGAACCACAAATACCTTCACGGCAGTCATGATCAAAGGCAACCGGCTCTTCGTTTTTTGCGATGAGCTGCTGATTCAAGACATCAAGCATCTCGAGGAACGACATATCCGGCGAGACGTGGTCGACCTGGTATTTGACGAGTCGTCCAGATGCGTTTGCACCTTTCTGACGCCATACATTGATGGTAATTTTCATACGACGCTCCTCCGGTCGACTTACTTATAGCTACGGGTGGCGAGTTTGATGCTCTCGAATTGAAGCTGTTCACGATGCAACACTGCTTGGCTTGGGTCACC
>CAIZHO010000062.1 GCA_903932805.1 uncultured Roseiflexaceae bacterium
CTCCCCACATGACTAGGCGCAAGTACCAAACTTTTGCGTGACATAGACACCCGTTCATCAGCGATGGACTGGTTTTTTTGTATGCAAAGGAATGAACGAATGCTCAAGCGATGGCTTGCAACGGTGACCCAACGCACCGTCCGCGCACAAACGTCCTGCTGGTTGACCAGTCGTCATGCCAGTATGCTCGTGGTCCGGATTCGTCTACGTGGTGTTTGATACCACGATCGGTTTTTCTGCGTTTTGCTTGTGAAGGAGCACTCACTGAATTGAACGGTACCACCTATATCGATCATCTCGCACATCGTTACGGTGTGCAACCCGAAGGCCAACTCAACGCGTTTATTGCACGTCATGACGGACAACTCTACCTCGATGAGCGTGTCTGTCTCAATGCCTTGGCAGAGCAGTATGGTGCCCCACTCGAGGTTTCGTACCTGCCGCTGATAACCAAACAAATCCATCAGATGCAAACCTACGCAGCAGCTGCACGCGCGGCTGCGAGCTTTACTGGCGCGTTTGTCTATGCCTACGCCACCAAAGCGAACTTTGCTGAAGAAGTCGTCCGAACGGCATTGCAATCTGGTGCGCACTACGAGACGTCGTCCGCAGCCGACATCATTATTGCGCACCAGCTCTGGCGCCAAGGCGTCTTACCAGCAGATCGATACATGTTTTGCAACGGGTCCAAGGATCTCGGCTACCGCAAGGCCATTTTGGCGCTGCGTGAAGCTGGGCATGAGCTCCTCATCCCAATCGTCGATGATCTCGATGAGTTGGCATACCTCAGCAGCCATTGCCATGTGCCCATGCAATTTGGGGTGCGCGTGCGATTTGATATCGGCGACGTCGACCCCGATCATCCGGGTGGCGAGCGTTTTGGGCTGACCCATGGTGAGATCGATAGTGCGATTGCAATGCTCTCAGGGACCCAACACCGTATCGTGCTCTACCACGCCATGGTAGGCAGCCAAATCGAAGACGCACACGTGTGGAAAATCCAGCTCAGCGCTGCGGTCGAGCGCTATGCTGCGCTGGCCCACAAACTCCCATCCCTGCATATGTTCAACTTTGGCGGTGGGATGCCAACCGATAGCTATCAGCTCGATTTTTCTTTCGACTGCCAAGCATTCCTGCAGACACTCATGACTGCACTGGCCGATGCCTGTGCCGAGCTCGGCGTCGCACACCCTGATCTGGTCGGTGAATTCGGTCGCTACACGGTCGGTTCACACACGGTCTATCTCATGGAGGTCGGCGCGGTCAAAGCAGGTCGTGGTGGCGCACCGGATTGGTATCTCCTCAATGGCAGTTTGATGGTTTCGTTGCCTGACACGTTGATTGTCGAGGGGCAGCAATTCATCATTTTGCCACTCGACGAATGGCATTTGCCGGCACGACCCGTCCGACTCGCAGGGCGCTACACGTGTGATACCGACGACTTTTATCCCCGTCCCGGGCAACCACCGCTGCTCCTTCCTAACGGAGGCGAAGGCATGGTCTTGGCGTTTTTTGGGGTCGGGGCGTATCAGCAGATGCTTTCTGGTCGCGGTGGAGCGCATCATTGTCTGACTCCCGAAATGCGCCGTGTGATCATCGAAGCCGATGGGGATCAACTCGTTGTCCGCGAGACGCCGCCACAACACTTGAGCGATATCATGAGTGTACTCGGGTACAACAACGCAACGCTCGAATTGGGTAGTCGCCGTGACCTGCAGACCGCCGAACGCACCGCGGTTCGCTCCTTCCGCATGCCGGTCAAACGGAGTGCGCGTATGTGGAAGCGCACGCGGCCGGTGTAGTCGTTTGCGAGGGCCGGGGTATGCCGCGCGCATACCCCGGTTTTCTGTCGAAAACGGCTCGCCTATAATGACCACAGTGAAAGGAGGGTGCCGTGGATCAGCAACGTGGACGCATCGGTGTCATAATCAGTGGCTCATTGACCGAAGGGTTGTCGGCACGGGTAGATGCCGCACACCCGATTGAATCGTTGCGTGTCGGTCAATTCCTCCTTGTGGATGGACGCCAACATGAGTTCTTCGCCATGCTGACCGATGTCGAACTCGGCGCAACCTCACCTGCGGTGCTCGTCGACCCCCCCGCAGACGACGCGTTCCTCCAAGACGTCTTTGCCGGTACCGCAACATACGCAACGATAGCGTTACGCCCGTCGTTAATGTTGCCTCGTGACCATTCGGACGAAATGCGGCCGGTCAAAACAATCCCCGCACATTTTGCTCCCGTCTACACCGCTGATGAGCACGACTTTACCCGTGTGTTTGGTCGCGAGGATGATACGCACTTCGAGATCGGTCGGCCGCTCGACATGGATGTCCCGGTCTGCATCGATTTGGGACGGTTCGTCGAACGGTCCAATGGCGTGTTTGGCAAAAGCGGCACGGGCAAGAGTTTCCTTACCCGATTACTCCTCTCCGGGACGATGCGGTCTGGTATTGCCACCAATCTCATCTTCGACATGCATTCCGAATATGGCAGCGATGCAACATCGGAAGGCGGCGGTTTCGTCAAGGGTCTGCGCAAAATCTTTGGCCCCAGTGTGCGCATCTACACTCTCGATCCCGAATCAACGCGCCGGCGTGGTGGGCAATATGACCATGACATCCGTATCGGCCTGAATGAAATCGACGTCGAAGACATCTTGTTAATCAGCGATGAACTCAACCTGACAGCGACCGCCGCCGAATCAGCGTATCGCCTGGTCGATCATTACAAAAACGACTGGCTACGGACGCTCCTCGATATGACTCCCGAAGCGCTTGATACATTCGCCATCAACACCGGCACGCACGCGGGATCGCTGGGTGCCCTCAAGCGAAAACTCGAAGCTCTGCGGCGGCGTGCCTACGTCGAAGACAGCGCCAAAGGCTCGGTCATTAATACGCTCATCGATGCTTTGATGGCGCGGCAACACGTGGTCCTCGAATTTGGGAAGTTCGATCATACCATCGACTATATGCTCGTTGCCAATATCATCACGCGCAAAATCCACCAGCGCTGGCGTGAACGGACCGAAGCATACTTGACCAGCAAAAATCCCGCAGATAAACCTCCGCAACTTGTCATAACCATCGAAGAAGCACACAAGTTCCTCAACCCGCAGGCTGCCAAGCAGACGATTTTTGGGACAATTGCCCGTGAAATGCGCAAGTATAGTGTCACGCTCCTCGTGGTCGATCAACGACCGTCTTCCATTGACAGTGATGTGATGAGCCAATTAGGGAGTCGCATCACTGCATTGTTGAACGACGAAAAAGACATTGATGCCGTCTTCACCGGTGTGAGTGGCTCGTCAGCGTTGCGCACGGTACTGGCGACGCTTGATTCGCGTCAGCAATGCTTGATTCTCGGGCATGCAGTACCTATGCCTGTCGTCGTGCGCACGCGGCCATATGATGAGGCGTTTTATGCTGCGATGGCAGTGCTGGGGCATGAACTTACAGACAACA
>CAIZHO010000063.1 GCA_903932805.1 uncultured Roseiflexaceae bacterium
GCGATCCATTTGTTTGCCGACCTCGGCATCGTGCGTCACGACGACCACGGTGATGCCCTGTGTGCGATTGAGCGTGCGGAACAGTTCCATAATCTCGTGGCCGGTGCGGCTGTCCAACGCACCAGTTGGTTCGTCAGCCAACAGGAACTCAGGGTTGTTGACGAGTGCGCGGGCAATTGCCACACGCTGCTTTTGGCCGCCCGACAGCTCGTTGGGCCGATTTTTGAGGCGATTGCCGAGGCCGACTGCTACGAGTGCTGCCGTGGCGCGTGCTTCGCGTTCTGCGGGTGGGATGCGCCCATAGACCATCGGCAAGGCGACATTCTGGAGCGCCGTGAGTCGCGGGAGCAGGTTGAAGTTCTGGAACACAAAGCCGATTTTTTGATTGCGTACCGCTGCCTGCGCATCGCGATCGAGGGTGCTGGTGTCGATGCCGTCGAGCAGATAGCGACCAGTGCTGGGCACGTCGAGCAGACCAATGACGGTCATCAACGTACTCTTGCCGCTCCCCGACGGTCCCATGATGGCCACCATCTCGCCGCGGTCGACGTGCATGGTCACGTTGTCGAGTGCGACGACGCGGTTGTCGCCCCCGTCAAAGACCTTGGTGACATTCGAAACAGAGATGACCGGGGTGCTCATTGGCTCACCGCCGTTACTTCGACCACGTCACCCGCTTTGAGGCCACTGGTGATCTCGGTCATCTCGTTGCCGCGCAACCCGATGGTTACCACACGCTCGACCCGTTTGCCGTCTTCGACAACCATCACCATGGAGACGCCATCGACCTCGCTGATGGCACTGCGTGGTACACCAATCACGCCCTTGGCCTCTGCCGTGACAATCTGTGCCGATGCAGTCATGCCGGATTTGATCGACCGCTCGTCGGGTGTGACGTTGACAATGACCTCGTACGAGACCACACCGCGGTCAGACTGCGCTTCGGGCGATACGCGCACGACCGAACCGTTCAGTGTCGGTGCGCCGAGAGCATCGACCAGCACGATGACCGGTTGGCCGACGGCGATATTGGCCACGTCGACTTCGTCGACGGTTACTTTGACTTCGAACGCACTCAGGTTGAGGACGCTGACGACCGGTGCCGAACCGACAAACTCACCCACTTTGGCATCGACCTGGGCAACGACACCGGCAAACGGTGCCGTCAGAACCGTATCGTCGAGCCGCACGCCGGCCATCTGTGCTTGTGCCGTGGCCTGCGTCAATTTGCCGTTGGCACGGTCGAGGCCCGCTTTGGCTGCGGCGACGTTTGCTTCTTGGGCCGCCACAGCGGCGTCACGCTGGCTCCCAATGATTTTGTTGAGGTTTGCTTCGGCACTGGCTACAGCCGCCTGGGCGGTGGCCAGATCAGCGCCGGCGCCGCTGGTCAATGCAGTCAGGTCTGCTTGGGCTGTTGCGACACGGGCCTCGGCACTGGCCACGCCCGAGATTTCGTTCTGTCGTGCCACATCTGCGTCACGCTGCGCCTGGATCAAGGTCCCCTGGGCATTGGTCAATGCACGTTCGGCTGTGGTAAAGGCGTCGGCGAAGTCGCGCTTCTGGGCATCGGACAAATCACGCCCGGTGCGTGGGTCGGTGCCGTCTGCCTCGACATGCGCCAGGTCTGCACGTGCTGCATTGAAGGTTGTCTGGGCATCACGCACCGCATTGGCACGCTGTTCGACCAGTGTATCTGCTTGTGTTTTGGCGACCGACAAGTTCTTGCGCTGGGTGTCCAACGTCCCTTGGGCATCGGTCAGCGCACTCTGTGCGCGGGCAATTTGCTCGGGGCGCGTGCCGTTCGACAAGAGCGCCAAACGCTCCTGGGCGGCGGTCAGGTTGGCCCGCGCAGCACTGATTTCGGCTGCGCCGACGCTCCCCACCGTCTGCACCAGTACTGCCTCTGCACCAGCCAGCTGGGCTGTCGCAACGGCGACGTCTGCTTTGGCCTGATCGACCACCGCCAGTGCGCTGGTCTGCTCGAGGGTCAACATGGTCTGGTCGAGCTGCACCAGCGGGGCATTGACGGCAACGGTATCGCCGCTCACGACGTACACCTTGGCAACTCGGCCGCCAATGGCGTAGCTCAGATTAGCGCTTTCGATGGGCGTCATTTTGCCGGTGGCGGTGATGTCGGCGCGGATATCAACGGGGCCTGCCACCATGGTCGTCCCCACTGCACTGGCCGTTGATTGGCTCTGCAACGTCGGGATGGCGATCCCTGCGGCA
>CAIZHO010000064.1 GCA_903932805.1 uncultured Roseiflexaceae bacterium
CGTTTTAACCTGCCGCGCAGTTTGCATTCGATGATACCGTCTGCGGTTTCGACCCAATAGAATCCACTCATCGCGCGTAATATACGACCAAGCATGTCGTTATCCTCATAAGAGTAAAAGAAAAATAAAAAAACCACTCTGCGAAAGCGAGCGGTCGTTCAAAACCGCAGGAAGACTCCCGCGGTGGCATTCGTAGGTGCGCTACGACTGCATAAAGGGAGTATGAATCACTGTTGTGTGTGCTATGTGCATCGTTCTCTCCCTTCGTTTTTATCTCCCTTCAAACGTACCATAGTTCGCAGTTTGCTGTCAAGAATTCTCGGATTATCCCGTGGTCGATATGCGATGCAGGAGCACGAGTAACAGTATCGAAGCAACCGTCCAAAATCGTGCCTGTTCGTGTTGGAGCACAAAACGGTTGACACCTTTCCACAGGAACAACCACACGACGAACCAGACTGCCGTGTATATCCCATGAAGGGGAGCAAGTGTTTTGCCGGACATACCAACGATTCCCAACACCGCGGCACTCAGCATCAGTAATCCGAGAATACCATGCAAGACGGGAACCGAGCCGCCGAGTGGTCGGCCACGCAACCACGCCACCACACAAATCAGGCAGAGGCAGACCGTCACAGCGACACTGGTCGTTGCTAACTTGCTATGAATGCTCAACATGCTCACCTCGTTGTGCAGTGGGGCATATATCGTGGAGCGGGCATCGAGGACATTCTGGGATGCGCGCGTGACAGATTTGGCGCCCCAATTGGATCAGGTGCATGTGCGCTTCATACTTCATATCAGCGGGAACAATGGTATGTAGGATGGTGTGCGCGCGCTCTGGGCTTTTACCGGTGACCAATCCGACACGTTGTGCGACGCGTTGGATGTGTGTATCCACCGGGAGCAATGGCATACCATAGGCAAACATCAGTACACAGCTGGCGGTCTTTGGGCCGACTCCTTTGAATGCCAGTAACCACGATAGTGCATCGTCGAGTGGCCAATCGCGTAAAAAATCTATGCTATACCCGTTTCCGCTTACGTCTGGATGCGTCAGCACTGCGTGAATACGTTCTGCCTTGTCTTGTGCTAATCCTGCGACACGAACGGTGCGTGCTATGTCTGCAGTGGGAGCGTCGGCAACATCCTGCCAAGAAGGGTAC
Source organism: uncultured Roseiflexaceae bacterium (assembly GCA_903932805.1). GTDB lineage: Bacteria > Chloroflexota > Chloroflexia > Chloroflexales > Roseiflexaceae > UBA965. Next base: position 1,167 of record CAIZHO010000064.1, read on the forward strand.
TGCTGACGTAGCGAAACAAATGCCCGTCCACTATTGCGATCAGTGGTGCTTTGCGACAAGATAGTCAGGATAAATTCATCAAGCCCTTTTCGGCCCGGACGCCATAGTCGGCTGCCATAATGAATAGTCAAACGCTGGTGGATTGACATGTAGAGCGCTTCAGTCATCGAGAATCCTGTACAATATGCGCATCCAACATACAAATAGGCACTACATGAACAGCCGTGATACCCGTATTCTAGCGGACTTCCGTGCACACTGTACACACCCAGATTGTCCCATTTGTGGCATGGTACGACACGCCGAGGTACGGACGCTCCAGGTGTTCTGCGCCGAAGGGGCGGGTGACGAGCTGCGCCGTGCAGACATCCGCAACGCCCGTGGGTTGTGTGTCCATCATGGCGCAATGCTCCTTGACGCTCGTGATGCACTTGCAGCAGCAGTGACAGCCCTCGATCTGATGACGAACCTGCTTCGTGATCTGGATGGACTCGAACGTGCACCCCGATGGCCCAAACCACGCCTCAAGAAGCCAAAGAAGTGCCCCGTTTGCACAGAGATGACGCGCTACAATCTGGCTGTCTGTGCTGGTGTGCTGGCCTGGGGTGATGACGCGCAGTTTCAGCTGGCGCTCGCCCAATCACATGGTATATGTGCGCCGCATCTGCGGATCCTTGCATCACACGCTGTCCTGCCGGTTGGTTTTATCGCTGCGCAACGGACGGCATGGGAACGTGTCCGTGCAGATGTTGCTGAATATATACGCAAGCGCGACGATCGTTTTCGGCATGAGCCAGACGCGCACGAAGCAGATGCGTGGCGCCGTGCGTGGGTAGTGATTTCTGGGTCGAGTTTCACGGTCAACGACTGACAGAGAGGAACATTTTGTGTTACGAATACCAACCCGGCGTGAGAGTTGGCTTTATGCAATTGCAAATCTCGGTGGTTCAATTCCATATCAGGCATTTGGGGCGGTCGTGTTGTTCTACTACACCGATGTCAAGCAGCTTTCACCTGCTGTGGCAGCCCTCATCATGAGCATCTACGCAATCTGGAATGCGATCAACAATCCGATTATTGGGCACATCTCCGATCGAACGAATACCAAATGGGGCCGTCGACTGCCTTACATCCGCTTCGGTGCAATCCCATATGCGATAGCGTTTGCGTTGATTTGGTTGGCGCCGTTCGACGGCAAAACCCAAGCAACGGAGTTGGCGATATGGTTTTTGGTGTCGATTATCGTCTTTGAGGGGCTTGGGACTGCCGTGAGTATGGCCGGCCATCTGGCCCTTTTGCCCGAGATGTTCCCTACCTATCAATCGCGTCTCGATGTTGCGGTGCGGATGAATTGGATCCAGACGGCTGGCTTGTTTATTGGGGCAGCGCTTCCACCGATTTTGGCGTCAATTCTTGGCTACCCACTTATGGGGGTTGTGTTTGCGGTTGTAGCCTGTGCATCCTATTTCATTGGTCTGCAAGGGATGTTCGAACAGCCAAATTATCAGCCGACTCATATCAAGTTTGTCGATGCGGTTAAACACACCGTAGTCAATCGAAGTTTTGTGAGCGTAATGTTGGCACAGATGATGCGTTTTGTTGCGACCAATACGCTCACATCTGGCATGTTTTTCTATGTGAAATATTCGCTCAATGCTAATCCAGCACAAACCACGGTGATTCTCGCGACCGCGTTTGTTGCTGCCGGACTGTACCTACCGTTGTGGCGTACATATATCGCACAGCCGTATGGTCCGCGCACCGCACTGATGATTGCCTATGCGTCGATTGGTTTGGCGGTCATACCGTTATACTTTGTCCAAGAGTTCAATCATGCGTTGATAGTAGCGGCGATTATTGGATTCCCTGTGGCAGGTATGATTATGCTCGGCGATGTCATCATGTCCGATGTCATCGACGAAGACGAGATGCGCAATGGTACGCGGCGCGAGGGCATGTTCTTTGCGGTGAACGGTGCAGCTGTGGCGCTGAGCTCAACCATCGCAGCCACGGGATTTGGCATCATAAGCACCGTATATGGTTTTAATCCCGTGCTCGAGACGCAACCTGATACGGTAGATGAAGGATTCCGCGTATTTATGATTGTCCTGCCGATTATTGGTGCAATAAGTGCAGTAATTGCGTTATTGTTTTATCCACTCCATGGCGAGCGGTTGCGTACGATCCGTGCCTTTGCAAAACGCGATTAAATCGGACACAAAAGCGCC
>CAIZHO010000065.1 GCA_903932805.1 uncultured Roseiflexaceae bacterium
CGACAACCTGGCCCCCAACGAACGCGGCCGCTACCAAGGTGCTGTCGAATTGACCGTCAACGTCGCATCGGCGGCGGGGAGCTTGAGTTCGGGCTTTATTTTGGCCGGATTGGGGTTCACCGTCCTGTGCATCATTGCCAGTGTGTTGACCTGTGCACCGCTGATGGTCCTGATGTTCCGCCGCCTCAAAGCGCGCAACATCGCAGCATTCGAGTAACCGCGTGCGCCGCCTCGCCCCCATTTTGCTCGGTTTGGTATTGGCATCCTGTAGCCTGTGGCTGCCGGATGCCGTTCCATTGAGCGCCCTGGCGGATATGCCCGACCGTGGCACGGTGCGTGTGGCGGCGGTGTATGTGGCCGACCCGGCCGGCTCGTATCTGACGCAGTGGGTACTCAGCAACCCCGACACCCCTGTCCAGACCGCACCGTTGCGCATCGCCATTACGTTGCCGCCGGAGGTTATCGCCACATTGCCGTTGCGCGTCGAGGCCGGGTTGAGTTACCTCCCCATGGTACTCACCGCCCAATTGGCACAGAACGACGGGGTGGTGACGCTCAGCGACGTGCGCGACGTCGACTACCGGATCCGCGAGCAGACTGTGGCTCACAACGACAGCAACCGGCTGATTCGGGTCATCGGGCACGTACGCAGCCCCGCACCGGCAATCGTGTTGGCCGACCGGAGTGATCCACGCATCGCGATTGGATTTGAGCCACCGTGGTTGGCTGACACCGCCCCGGTGCGTTTGGGCGACGGGGCTGCGCTCCTGATTGAAGGGGTACGCAGTGGCGATGTCTTGCTCCCACTGGTGATTGCACCGGTCATCGACGAATAGGTGACAGGGATGTTTGTAGATACACAGAAAAGCCCCCCGTGCGCTGCACGGGGGGCTCGCTGTAGGATGGGTATCGATCAGATGATGGCTTTTTCGCTGTCGCGATCGAACACGTGCATCTTGGACATGTCGACGACCAGGTTGATACCGTTGCCGATGGAGGCGCCGGTACGTGGGTCGAGTCGGCTGACCATTTCTTTGCCGCCGTTTTCGACGAAGGCATAGACTTCCGAGCCGAGCGGTTCGCGCACGGTGACCTTGGCGGTCAGAGTGGCGGTCTCTTCGACGCCGCGTGGGACGTAGTTGGCATCGTGCAAGTTCTCGGGGCGGATGCCGAAGTACACCTGCTTGCCGATGAACGACTCGAGCTGTGCAGCCTTGTCGGCGGGCACTGGCAAGCTGAACGGACCGGCGTCGACCATCAGACCGCCGTTGCCACGACCCACGGTGGCGTCGAAGAAGTTCATCGAAGGTGATCCGATGAAGCCGGCCACGAACATATTGGCAGGGTTGTCATACAAGTTCTGTGGGGTGTCGAGCTGCTGGAGCACGCCGTCCTTCATAACGGCGATACGCGTGCCCATGGTCATGGCTTCGGTCTGGTCGTGGGTGACGTAGATGAAGGTGGTCTTGAGGCGCTGGTGCAACTTCGAGATTTCGGCACGGGTCTGCACGCGCAGTTTGGCGTCGAGGTTCGAGAGTGGCTCGTCCATCAAGAAGACGGCCGGGTTGCGCACGATGGCGCGGCCCAGGGCGACACGCTGACGCTGACCGCCCGACAATGCCTTGGGTTTGCGGTCGAGCAAATGCCCGATGGCCAGCATTTCGGCGGACTCTTTGACGCGGCGGTCGATTTCGTCCTTGGGGGTCTTGCGCAGCTTGAGGCCGAACGCCATGTTGTCATATACCGACATGTGTGGATACAAGGCATAGGACTGGAACACCATGGCGATGTCGCGGTCTTTGGGGGGCATGTCGGTGACGTCACGATCACCGATGTAGATATGCCCATCGGTGATTTCTTCGAGGCCTGCCAAGCAGCGCAATGCGGTGGTTTTGCCACAGCCCGAAGGACCGACCAGGACCAAGAATTCTTGATCGCCGATTTCGATGTTGAGGTCTTTGAGCGCAGTGAAATCGCCGAAGCGCTTCCATACGTGATCGAACTTAATCCCGGCCATCGTCTACCTCCATTGGTTGTCGAATCTGTTTTTATACATGCAGCCGAAAATCAGCTGTCGTGCATCACCATCTGCCCTGTGCTCGCCCGGATGATAAGCTTGGGTGCCAACACGAGGTGCGTTTGGGCGGGCGTCGCGTGCGTCACCTGCGCCTCCAAGAGGTTGATCGCTGCGACTCCCATGTCGTAGCGCGGTTGCCGCATGGTCGTCAAGGGTGGTTGCAGGTATGCCGCGGGCGGCAAATCGTCGAACCCCATGAGCGACACATCGCGCCCGACCACCAACCCGGCGTCGCGGATGGCCCGCATTGCACCGTAGGCCAGCTCGTCGCTGGCGGCAATCACTGCCGTGATGCGTTCGTCGAGTGCCAGCAACTCGGCCATTGCGGCCTCGCCGTCTGCTTCGCGCCGCCCACCGGCCAAGACGCCACCCTCGGGTACCATCAACCCCTGCGCTTCCATTGCTGCCATGTAGCTCTCGACATACCAGTCGCTACTGACCAGCTCAGGGTCGGGGGCAATCAACCCAATCGCCCGATGACCGAGGTGCACCAGATGTTGCACTGCCTGGGTCATCCCCAACGCGACATCGTGCGTCACCCAGACGGCACCGACTTGGCCAATGCAGACATGGGCAATACCAGCGGCGACTAGGGCATCCAACCGGGCGTCGGCGTGTTCGGGGTCAAAGAGTACCACCCCATCCACCTGCCCGCTCCGGGCGACCTGCACACACCCTGCCGCAGGGTCGTCGGTACGGGGGATCAACAAGAGCGATAATCCGCGTTGCGATGCCGCATCTGCCATGCCTGCCAAAACTTCGGCAG